>CAMLYN010000006.1 GCA_946491675.1 uncultured Mycoplasmatota bacterium
CTCATGGCTGCCCTAACTAGATTCGAACTAGTGAATAACGGAGTCAGAGTCCGCTGCCTTACCGCTTGGCCATAGGGCAATTAACAAATTATATTGATTGATATAATTTGTATAATTCTTCGCATTTTTCTTTATCCATTGCTTTAGTATCACTTAATCGATAAGATAAGCCTAATTTTTCATATTTAGGAACACCAATAGTAGTATATGGCAAAAATTCTATCTTTTCTACTTCATAATCTTTTAATAATTGTTTTAATTTTCGAATATACTCTTCATTGTCGTTGATACCTGGAACAATTACTTGTCTAATCCATAATCTTTTTTTCAACTTTCGACATAGTTTTAAAAATTCTAAAGATTGTTCGATCTTTTGACCAACTAATTTAAAATATTTATCTGGTTCTAAAGCCTTTATATCCATCATAACTAAATCAGTATATTTTAAAACTTCTTCATTATTAGTTCCACCAAATCCAGCTGTATCTAGACAAGTATGAATATGATTTTTTTGACATTTTTTTAAAATATCAATTAGGAAATCGGTTTGAACAAGGGGTTCTCCACCAGAGAAAGTAACCCCTCCTTCATCACCAAAATAATTTTTATATTTTAAAATTCTTTTAATTAATTCATCTGATGTTATTTTAAATCCTGTATTTAATTTCCAAGTTTCTGGATTATGGCAAAATAAACATCTTAAATAACATCCTTGCATAAAAACAACAAATCTAATTCCTGGACCATCAACAAGCCCCATTGTTTCAATTGAATTAATATAACCAATCATTAAATAGCCTCGTGGAATGTTCTTGAAATTACTTCTAATTGTTGTTCTTTACTTAATCTATTAAAATGAACAGCATAACCAGATACACGAATTGTTAAATTAGGATACTTATCTGGATTATTCATCGCATCAATTAACATTTCACGATTTAAAACATTGACATTTAAATGATGAGCTCCTTGTTTAAAATAACCATCTAATAGACTAACTAAATTTTTAATTTGTTCTTCTTCAGTATGACCTAAAGCAGATGGAACAATTGAGAAAGTATTAGAAATACCATCTTGACATACATCTTTATAAGGTATCTTAGCAACTGAATTTAAACTGGCTAGTGCACCATTACTATCTCTTCCATGCATTGGATTAGCACCAGGAGCAAAAGGAATACCTTTTTTACGTCCATCAGGAGTTGAGCCAGTTTTTTTACCATAAACAACGTTTGATGTTATAGTTAAAACTGATAATGTATGAATAGCATGTTTATAAAGTGGGTGTTTTTTTAATTCTTTAATAAAAGTTTTAACAATATCAACAGCAATACTATCAACGCGATCATCATCATTACCATATTTAGGATAATCGCCTTCAATTTCAAAATCAATTGCAATACCTTGTTCATTTCTAATTGGTTTTACTTTAGCATATTTAATAGCAGATAAAGAATCGGTTGCAACTGATAAACCAGCAACACCAAAAGCCATTAAATGTTCGACATTTGTATCATGTAGAGCCATTTGAGCCTTCTCGTAAGCATATTTATCATGCATATAATGAATAATATTCATAGCATCAACATAAGTTTTAGCTATTTTTTCTAACATGTTATTATATGCTTTCTTTACTGTTTCATAATCCAAAACATCATCTGTGATTTTATCAATACCTTCAACTATTAATTCTCCAGTCATTTCGTCAATACCACCATTAATTGCATATAATAGTGATTTAGCTAAATTACAACGAGCACCAAAGAATTGCATTTGTTTACCAACTTTCATAGCTGATACACAACAAGCAATTGCATAGTCATCGCCATAAATTGGACGCATAACATCATCGTTTTCATATTGAATAGCATCTGTTAAAATAGATATTTTTGTACAATATTTTTTAAAGTTTTCTGGTAGATTATTTGACCATAAAATAGTTAAATTTGGTTCAGGAGAAGAACCCAAATTAATTAAAGTATGTAAGTATCTAAAACTATTTTTAGTAACTAAACTTTTACCATTTAAAGCCATACCACCAATTGCTTCAGTAACCCAAGTAGGATCTCCTGCAAACAATTCATTATATTCTGGAGTTCTTAAATGTCTTGCTATTCTTAATTTAATTACAAATTGATCGATTATTTCTTGAGCATCTTTTTCAGTTAAGGTGCCATTTTCTAAATCTCTTTCAATATAGATATCTAAGAACGTTGATGTTCTACCTAAGCTCATTGCAGCACCATTATTTTCTTTAATAGCAGCTAAATAACCAAAGTATAACCATTGAGTAGCTTCTTTTGCATTAGTAGCTGGTTTAGAAATATCAAAGCCATATTTTGAAGCCATACTTTTTATTTCATTTAATGCTTTAATTTGTTCACTTACTTCTTCTCTTAATCTAATTGTTTCTTCATTTATCTCTTTAATTTCTTTTAAATCTTTTTGTTTTTGTTCAATTAAATAATCAATACCATACAAAGCAATTCTACGATAATCACCAATGATTCTACCTCGTCCATAAGCGTCTGGTAGTCCAGTTAATAATCCGGCATGTCGTGCTCTTTTTATTTCATCAGTATAAGCATCAAAAACACCATCATTATGTGATTTTCTAAACTCTTTAAAATGTTTATTAATTGTTTCATCTAATTTATAGCCATAAGCTTCTAATGAAGTGTGAGCCATTCTGATACCACCATATAAATTTACAATTCTTTTTAATGGTTTGTCAGTTTGTAGACCAACAATAACTTCGTTATCTTTATCAATATAGCCTGGTTCAAAATTGTCAATTCCAGAAATTATTTTAGTTTCAACATCTAAAACACCTTTTTTTAATTCTTCTTTAGTTAACTTATTTATTTTGTTAATAACAACACTAGTTTTATCACTAGTTCCTTCTAAAAATGATTCGTCACCTAAATATTCTTTATAGTTATTTAAAATAAAATCTTCAACATCGATATTATTTTTCCAATTTTCACCTTTAAAATTTTTCCATGCTTCCATTTTCATACCTCCTATAGCAGTAATAATTATATCATAAAATAACTACTTTGTATTTGAAAATTTTGATATTTTTAAAAAATTTACATTTTATAAAAATCTTTTATATTTATCTAATCAACAACTAACAATAATTTTAATAGAATATATTTAATAATGGATTTTAAAACCAAGCAAATTATAGATTGACAAATATAATATAGTATGGTAAAATTTGATATCAGGAAAGGGATGATTATAATGAATATTAAATTATTCGCACATCATCATATTACTTTGCACTTGTTAATACGACATTAAAGTTGTAGGCACAAGTGCTATTTGTGATGCTTGTGCCTAGAATTTTTATATATATTTGTATATAAAGGCTATAAGCATTAAGTTTATAGCCTTTTATTTATTTTCAAGAAAGAAGGATGAATGATGAAAAATATAAATATAAATTGGATGAAAAAAAATTTTCAAGATGAATGTTTTATACTGAAATTAGATAAAAATAAGTTTTCTAAATGTGGTGAAGCATATCAAGCAATTTTTAACGGCCCTCCTTTTTACGAAAGCTGGACTTTAGAAAGTGCTAAAGACCAAATACTATCATATATAGAAGAAGAAGCTTTAATTTTGGTACCTGAATATAAAAAACAAATTATTGGTTTTTTAATAGCTATGAGTGGAGTTCCTGCCAATCAAAAAGACTATGTTCCTTATCCAAATGAAGAAATTAGATATATCGAAGATATAGGAATTGTAAATCAATTTAGGAATCAACAAATTGCTAGCGAAATGGTTAGAAATCTACTATTAAATTTTATTAATACTAATGAAGTTTATCTAGCTTATCGAACTAATGCAATGCGTTATTTCGAACCACAAAAAGGAGAAAGTTTTGAAGCAGGAATAATTAGGGTACAATCTGAAGACTCTATTAAAAGAAAAAATAATGAAAAAATTACCATTCCTGAATTTTCTCAAGAAAAAAAGCAAGAATTCATTAATAGATATATTGAACTATTAAAATATCGTCCAGACTTAGATGTTTCAAATTCCAATGCTTTATTTAGAAATATTTTTGGTGAAATAGAATTTTGCCAAATTAATGGAAATTACACATTTCAAGCAGATCCAAGTCAAAATGGGAACGATCGTATTTTCCCAATAATCGATTTATCTAAAAAATTAATTTTATCAAGAAAGGATAATACAAAATGACAAATATATTAAAAGAGCTAGTTGCTATAAATACAGTAAAAGATTTAGAAAATAATAAAATTAGAGAATATATTAAAACTCTACTATTACCTTTAAACTTTTCTTTTGAAGAAATTGGTAATAATGATAAAAAAATTTTAATTGCTAAAAGAGGAAAGAGTAATATAGGATTTGTATGTCACACTGATACTGTGGATTTTTCTTCACAATGGACAGAACCGCCATTTACCTTAACTCAAAAGAACAAGAAACTATATGGTCTTGGAGTTGCTGATATGAAAGGAGGAATTGCTGCTTTATTAAAAGCATTATTAGAAATTGACATTTCTTATCCTTGTACCTGTTATTTTACTTATGATGAAGAAATTGGATTTGAAGGTATTAAAAATTTAATAAAAGAAAAAAAAGATTTTCCTCCAATATTAATTTTTACTGAGCCAACTGATAATATTCCAATAATTGCTAATAAAGGTTGTTTAGAATTTAAAGTTATTTTTAACGGTAAAAGTGCACACTCTAGTACACCAATGCTTGGTGATAATGCTATTTATAAAGCTATTTGCTTTATAGATGAATTAAAAATATTTTCTGATAAATTGAAAGATGAACAAAATACAATTTATGATATTCCATATACTACTTTTAATCTCGCTAAAATTGAAGGGGGAAATGCGATCAATAAAGTCGCTGATAATTGTCAAATTTATTTTGATTTTCGAACAGTTAGTAAAAAACAAGAAATAGAAATATCAACTAAATTGAAAGATTTAGCTAAAAAATATAAAGCAAAAGTTGAAATTTTAAATAACGTATCTTGTGCAAAATGTGAAACAAAAGAATTTCAAAATAAAATTGAATCTATCTGTAACGCTAAATGTTCAGGCCTTAATTATGTTACTGAAGCTTCATTTTTTAATAATAAAAATATTTTGATTTTAGGTCCTGGTCCTGTAACTGCACACCAAAAAAATGAGTATATTTATTTAGAAAGCTTTAAAAAAACAATAGAAATTTATAAAAAAATTATTATTGAGTTATCTTGATTAACATTTCATAATTTTTGTTATTATATTACCAATAAAGCCACTTTAATTTAAAAGTGGTTTTATTAGGAATATCAATTAATAATTAATTTTTCCGTTAATAATTTATTGACTAATTGAATTATATATAAAAAATACCTAAAATATGCTATTGCTTTAAAAAAACATAAATAAAAAACAAGTTTTTGATAAAAAGGCAAAAATGCCCCTTTCACCATATGAAGATACATGAGAATAAACTTGTTTATTATGTTCAACTGTATAATATTGAATCTTATAATTCTAACGTGAAAAACTTAATTTTTATTAAGAAAAGGACTTATATAGGTCGGCCTTTTTTCTGACAGTTGAAATTTGTAAATGTTATTATATATTAGTTTTAGAAAGTTTGCAAGTTAGGTTGCGGACGCAGTCTGCCGTATGTTATAATATAACAAAGGAAGTGTAATTATATGACAATAAATGAAGATTTACAAAAATATATTGAGAACTATATTTTTCCTGAATATGAAAAGAACGATTTAGGACATAATTTAAATCATATTAAATATGTAATTGAAAGAAGTTTAAAATTTGCTAGTACGATTCAAGGAATAAATTATGATATGGTTTATACTATTGCTGCTTATCATGATATAGGTCATCATATAGATGCTAAAAATCATGAAAAGATTTCTGCAGAAATGTTACTTGCTGATAAAAATTTAAAAAATTTCTTTAATAATGAAGAAATTAAAATTATGTCAGAAGCAGTTTATGATCATAGAGCAAGTATGGAAGGTGAACCTAGAAGTATATATGGTAAAATTGTTTCCTCTGCTGATAGAAATACATTAGTTGAAGTTCCGTTAAAAAGAACTTATGCCTATAGAGTTAAACATAATCATAATGGCACATTAGAAGAAATAATTGAAGAATCAAGACAACATATTATTAACAAATTTGGTAAAAAAGGTTATGCAACTGAAAAAATGTATTTTGATGATTTAGATTATAAAAAATTTTTAGAAGATATTGCTTTATTAGCAGAAGACAAGAAAACGTTTAAAGAAAAATTTATTGAAGTCAATGGACTAACTAATAATTTAAAATTAACATTTAATGAAATAAAAAGACATAATCCAAATATGTCGTTAGATGAAATTTTGTATGCAGTATATGATAAAATAAAGGATGAATACAATAAACCATTTGATGTATTAAGAAACATGATCCTAGAAGCAAATGATATTGATGAATTAAAATACTATACTAAAAATGTTAGACAAGATTTAAAAAGTTATATTGAAGAACATATATTTCCTGAATACGAAAAAAATGATGGAGGACATAACATAGCACATATTTTGGAAGTAATTAGAAGAAGTTTTGCATTAAATGAGACTTTTAAACTAGGATTAGATGATAATATGATATATGCGATAGCATCATGTCATGATTGGGGAAAATATCAGGATCATACAACTCACCATTTAATTGCCGCAAAAAATTTTATAAACGATGAAGGTATGAAAACATTTTTTACTGATGAAGAAAGAAAAACAATAAAGGAAGCAATAGAAGATCATCGTTCTTCTAAAGAAAATGAACCTAGAAGTATATATGGTAAACTAATTTCATCAGCTGATAGAAATACAAGAATAGAAATTGTGTTTATAAGAAGTTTCTTTGTCGCTAAAGAAAGAATGCCAGAAGTTAATATTGAAGAATATTTAGATTATACAATTAAAAGATTAATAGAAAAATATGATGATGAAAATCCAGAAAATATGTTTTTTAAAGACAAAGCGTATGAAATATTTATTTGCAATATGCGAGAATTGTTAAGAAAAGAAGAAGAATTTAAAAATAGATATTGTAAAGTTAATCATATTACTTCAAGACAGCATAAAGTTCAAGAAGAACAAGGAGAAACTGCCTATACTAAGATTTTAAAAAAATAATTAAAAGCCTTTATTTATGATGTATTTTATTTGAGATAACATCATTATAAAGGCTTTTTTATATATTAATACCTTAGGTAAGGACGTTAGGAATTTTTAATTAAGGCTAATTTCTATAACAAGTATACCACAATTTTTAGATTCATAAACTATTAATACGTTTTTTTATTTCAGCAACGCCTAATAATTTCATTATTTCATATAAATCTGGAGTCATAGATTTGGTAGTTAAAGCAACACGAATAACCATACTAACATCAACAATACTTCCTTTATATTTATCTGGACTATCTTTATAATCTTTTGTATTAGAAGCATATCCTAACTCTTCTGCTAATACTTTCATTTTCTCAAACCACATATTTTTATCATCATTGACATCATAATATTTGTTAATATAATTATCTAGTATATTTTTTATTTCATCTTTATTAGTTACATTTTGCCATTCGTAATTCTTGTTTTCAACATTAAATAATTCTTCATACATATACCAAATATGAGATTTTATTTCAGAATAACAGCTAAAGTCTTTTCTTGGCTTCCTTTGTTCTCTTTCAATATTTAATATATTTATAGTATAATCTTCATATTTTGCAATAAGATTTGCAAAATCCTTATCAAATTCATTAGTCCAAACTAATAAATCATCATATACTTCTTTAGCTGATAATCTTGATAAATAATTTTTAGAAATATTAATTATCTTTTCCAAATCAAATATAGATCCGCTTTTGCTCATTTTATTAAATGAAAATTCAAAATCTCTATATGATTTATCTGGATTTTGTAAATACCATCCTTCAAAATTAGAATTCATTATTGTTGCAAAATATAGTTTAATCGCTTCGATTGGAATTCCTTTTTCATGATAGAAAGCTACTGCTGCTTCTGGATCTTTTCTTTTACTTATCTTTCTTATCGTATTTCCTTCTTTAACAGTTAATGGAAGTAAATGAGCAAATTTTGGTACTTTAAATCCACAAGCATTCCATAGTTCTAAATGAAATGGTACTGATGATATATATGAATCATCTCTAGTCACAATCGTAACTCTCATAAAATGATCATCACATACGTGAGCAAAAGCATAAGGTGGAATTCCATCTGACTTAATTAAAACTTGATCTATATCATTTTCAGGCAATTCAATAGTTCCTTTTACCAAATCTTTAAATACTATTTTCTTGTTGAAATCTCCCAGTGATTTTAATCTCAATACCCATTTATCTCCATTATCAATATGCTTTTTTACTTCATCATAACTTAAATTTCTGCATTTAGCATAATGCCCATAATAACCAATTCTATCTTTTCTTTTTTCTTGATGTTCTCTCATCTCTGCTAAATCATTTTCAGAGCAAAAACAAGGATATGCTCTTCCTATTGATACTAGATATTTAGCAACTATATGATAAATTTCTTCTCTTTGAGTTTGAATATATGGTCCATAGTTTCCACCTTTAATTGGATGTTCGTTAATTATATAATTATAATTTTCTAAATCTTCAATAATTAATTGAATGCCATTTTCAATTGCCCTTTTACTATCAGTATCTTCAATTCTTAAAATGAATATCCCATTAGTTTGATTTGCGATAACCTCTGGAATAAATGATGCATATAAATTTCCCATATGCATTCTTCCTGTTGGACTTGGTGCAAACCTACAAACCTCTGCACCATCGGGTAAATCTCTTTGTGGGTACATTTTTTCTAAATCTTCAATAGTTTTTGTAATATTTGGATATAATAAATCTGCCAAATCTTTATTTGTCATTTTGACCATTCCTTTCTTAAATAAAAAAATAGACTCATCCAATAAGGACGAATCTATCGTGGTACCACCTTAATTTATATAACTTTAAAGTTATATGTCTCAAAATCTTAACGCGATTAACGAAATAACTTGAATACGTTATTTTGCTCCAAAGCTTCATTCAAATATTTCAAATGTTAATTTACACCAACCATTAACTCTCTTTGCATTGAAAATATTTTACTCTTCTTCTTCATTGCTTTCAAAATATGTGTTAATTATAACACTTTTTAATTCATTTGTAAATAGCAAAATAAAATACCGTCAAAAAAGCAAAATTATTGTTTGCAATTTTCATAATAAAGTTGTGAAATTAATA
This sequence comes from uncultured Mycoplasmatota bacterium, assembly GCA_946491675.1. The sequence goes on from CAMLYN010000006.1 coordinate 9,343, forward strand.
ATATAATAATTAGGGTTTTCAAATGTTTCTCTTTAGCACAACTCGTTATTAGTTCTACCAATAGAGTAGTGTGTTACTATTTTAGATTTTAAGACATATAAAAAAGATTAACCGAAATTAACCTTTCATATATTACAAGTCGATTAGTTCGACTAATTTCCCTATGGTGCGAGTGTCGTAGATATCTACAACTTTTCACAAGTACGAATGATATAAATATCACTCACTAATTTATTAACGACTTGCAGGTTTTTTTGACTCTTCTAAATAGCCAGCATTTGTTAATAATGTCTTTATTCCTTCAATATCAGAATATTTTATATAATATGGTATATTCATATTATCTGTTGCTGCTAAATCATAAGCAGAATTAAATGCTTGATAAACTTTAGCTAGTGTAACTAGAGCTTTTTGGTACATTGGAGTATCTTCTTGATATTTTATTAATTCTAAAGTTAACTCTTTCATCGCTCTATCCAATTTTTCTAATGTTTGTTCCATTATATCCCTCCTAAATCTATTATAGCATAGTTTTAAGATATTTTAATATTTTTTTACATTTCTATTTCAAAATCATCTTTTTCCTTGTCTTTATCATTTTCTTTATTCCAGATATAATCATCTTGAATTGATTCAATAGTTTTATCACTAAATATTTTATGAGTATATAAATCTTTTGAAAAATTCCAATAATCTTCTCGTTCTTTTTCTTTTCCAAACATTTTATCTTTAATAAATTTAACTAATCTATCAAATAAATTTTCAAAGAAATTAACCGTGCTTTGTAGTTTAGAATTTTTTTCTTTAAGATCATCAATTTCATCTTCTTGTTTATCTATCTTTTTTTCAAGAGATTTAACTTTAATGTTTAAAGCATCATTATTTTCAGTTAGTATTTTAACTTTTTCTCTATTTTCTTTTAATTCAGTTTCAACATCATTTAAGGTAATAGGTAACTTTTGCATTTTCTTATATTCTTTATTGGTCGAATCTACTTGCTGAAGAAATTTATCAATTTTATCTTTATCATCTTTATTTAAAACATATTTATCTTTATTAGTAAAAGTAGTTTTTAAATTATTAACTATATCCTTAACTTCATTAGAATTATTATCTAGTTCTAGTGATTTTTTATTAGCAATTTCTAATCGTTCTTTATTTTTTGATAATTCTTCTTGCATTTCAATATAGTTTCCCATATCTTTAACATTTATATCTTTATTTCTACCTTTTTGTTTAGTCTTTAATACATTATTTAAACCATATTCTTTATTAAAACTAGCAATACATAAAGTTCTCATTTTATCTTGTAGTTCAATTAACTTTGTTTTCGTAAATACATCAGATTTACCAACTTGTTTAGACATACCATTTTTGCTTTTATATTTAATCGGGACACCAACAATATGCATATGTGGACTTGTTTCATCATAATGAATAATTGCACTTGCTACTTTAAAGTTAGGAATTAAAGTTTCTAAATCTTTAACTTGTTCTTTATATACATTAGACATTTTATGCTTGAATTTCTCATCTTTAGTATCCCAATATTTTTTATCTCCAAGTTCAATAATAATTTCACAAGCTAAATCATTTTTAGAGTTATCACTTATCTTTTTGAAGTAGTCATCTATTTTTCTATCATCTCTTGTTTGTTTAGAATTATATTCCAATCTAGCACTCTCAAATTCATCTTTATATAATTTTTGAACATCACTATATAAAGAAGTTGTTCCTCTAACTATTTCAATTAAGTGTTGTTTATCATCATACTTACGATAATTATGTTTATCAACACGAGATAATTGTCTAGCATTTTGAATTGCATTATTTGATAGAGAAGTAGTTCCACTAGCATTAGATTTTGCTGTTGCTCTTGATACATTTTTTCTATTTTTATCACTACCCAAATGTAGTGAGTAAGCAAGTTCTGACATATATAAATCACATCCTTTCTTTAAGCCTATTTTGTTTATGACAAAATATTTAACCCCCTAGCTATTTTGACACAAGTATCAAAATTACCTGTGGGCTAGGGATTCCCTAGAACCCTTTATCACTTATTCCATATTGTTTTAAAACTTCATAATAAAACAAAATTACATAAGTCTTATAAAATGCTTTTCCCACTTTCATCAGCATAGCTGACAAAACGTGTACGCATTTTATTCTTCGGCATCTTCTTCGTATAATAATTCTTTTCTAACAGGTTTAACACCAATTTCAATAGGAACAGGTTCTTTCATATAGATAACACTATCATTTGATTCATCAGGTATATAATCAAAAGCACTATCTATATCTTGCATTAAGAATTCATCTCTACCACGAATATAGATTATTCCATATCTATATTCTTTCATTTTCATATCAGGATCTATCTTACAATAATCTTCCATAGGGAATATTCTTATAATTGCTCTATTATCTCTTACATAATCAAAGTAAAACACTTTATCTTCTACATAATAGATTGCTTCTTCAAATCCAACATCATAGTATTGTCTTAATCTCATAATATGTTGTCCGATTTCATCTTCTGGTAAATAATTACTAAATCTTAAATAACCAACTAAATTACCAAATAATGTAGGTGTCTTAACATCTAAATATCCTGCTTGTACTAAATCATTACAAGGTTTACAAATTGATTCTCTAAAATCTACATTATCAACATAGATGTATTCGTGCATTATTCCTAGTTTAATTTCATCAACATAAGTCATTATTAAGTTTGCTTTTTCTTCTCTTGTATAATCTTTCCAAGTTTTAGTTCTTTTCTCATATTCATCTTTTAATTTAACTCTATTGATATAATCAATATCTCTTTTAAGTAAGATATCTTGTGGAGTATAATTTAGTTCTTCACTATTTTCAGTTTCGTTTAATTCTTCTTCTAATTTTAATATAGTATCATCAACAATTTTCTTTTCAGCATTGTATTCATCTAAATCAAATGCACCTGAAATATATGCTTTTCTAATTCTTTCTAATCTATCATTTTGCTTTTTAATTTCTTTCTTTAATTCTTCTTTTGGTTCATCAAATTTTTGTTTAATCATAGGTAGGAAGAATTGATTAACAACACTATCATATTCAACTAATTCATTTATAAAAGTATTAAAATATTCTTCAATAGTTTTTTCTTTAATAGTTATCTTACAATCATTGCAATAGTAGTAATAATAAGTGTGCCCATTTTTCTTGGTAGTTGCTTTACCACCTAGAATTCTATTGCATTTAGGACAACATAATTTTTGTAAGAATAAATAAGTTACAGTTCTTTGATAACTTCTTGAATTTCTTTTCTTTTGAACTTGGCATTCTTCCCATTTATCTTTATCTATAATAGGTTCAACTACATTAGAGTAGTAAGTAGGATTTTTAGTTCTTTTACCATGAACAAAATCACCTTTGTATATTTCATTTTCTAGTATTGCAACAATAGATGAATCTCGCCAATTAGTTTTACCTAATACTTGCTCTTCGTTTAAAATATTACTTATCTTTTGATAAGAATTACCATTGTAATATAAGTCAAATATTCTTTCTACAACATCTTTAGTAGAATAATCAATAACTAATCTTTTATCTTCATGTTTATAACCTAAAGGTGCCTGATTTGGTATATGACCCATTTTTATAGCACCTGCTAGACCAATTTTAGTTCTTTCACTTGTTCTTTCAATTTCATTTTGAGATACGGACATAAGTAAACGAGATACCATTTTACCATTAGCATTTGTAGTATTTATTTCATCATTAGCACAATCTAAATATGCATCATTTTCATCTAAAAAAGTCATTAACTTTTCCCAATCATAAATACTTCTTGTTATTCTATCTAATTTTAAGGCTACTATCGTGTTTATTTTCTTGTTTTTGATATCTTCCTTTAATCTTTCAAATTCAGGCCTATAGTTGCCTGTTTTAGCACTTATACCAGCATCCGTATAATAATCTACAATGGTATAGCCTTTAAACTTACAAAATGCTTCTAATCTTTCTTTTTGTTCTGGTAAACTAAAACCTTCACGAGCTTGATCTTCAGTTGAAACTCTCATATAAAGACCGCATAATTTCTTTTCTTCCATTAAATCACTCTCCCTTTTCCAAGAAAAAAGGTGTCAAAAGTATTAAAGTGCTTAATACTACTGACACCTCTTAAAGTCTAAATAATTATAAAATATCTTCTTAAACATCTATTTAACCCCCTTAAATAGACATAAATTCTCTTGATGAATATTCTGTCACTTTTTAAAGAAATGTCAATTCTTGTCAAATTAAATACCTTTTAAATAATCTTCTAATTCTGATAGTTTAATCTTTTGAGATAAATTCTTGATATAAATCTCATTAGAATAATTAAAAGCAAGAAATGTTGTACCTTTTATAATTATCTTATGTGGTTCTACATAAGATAGATTAGTTTTATCTACTTTATGAATAAAGCCATTGATAAAAGTAGGAGTAGTATGTGAAAACTCACATATAAACTCTAATCTTTGTTTTAAAGATTCTTCAATTGTTATTTCTTGCTTAATAATATTTATCATAAGCACCATCCTTTCCTAGTAGGATGATTTTCCATATAACGAAAAAATCAACCCAATTTGAGTTGATATTTATATATAAAGTTCGAATAGTTCGAACAGATTCGTCACTGGTGCTTGTGGTGGGAATCGAACCCACATGACATAAGCCACACGATTTTGAGTCGTGCGCGTCTACCAGTTCCGCCACACAAGCAGATAATAAGATTATATCATATAATCTTATTTTTTTAAATAGTTTTTAATTATCTTCCCTATATTTTGAATTATATAAATCTTTTACACTATCATCTTTAGTTATTTCAATACTAGGTAAATCATCAATTGATTTTAACCCAAAATAATCTAAAAATAAAGGCGTTGTTCCATATAACACAGGACGACCGGCTGCTTCACTTCTACCAATTTCACAAATTAGATTTTTATAAACTAATTTTCTAATTATATATGAACTACTAACACCTCTTATTTCATCAACCATAATTCTTGTTACTGGCTGATTATAAGCAATAATCGCTAAAGTTTCTAAAGCAGCTTCAGTTAATAAATCACTATCATTTAAATCGACTAATTTTTGAATATATTCTTTATTTTCTTTTTTAGTTACTAATTTTAAACGGTTACCTAAAGTAGTTAGTTCAATTCCTCTTTCATTATTACTATAACTAATATTTAATTGTTCAATAATTTTATTAAGTGTTTCATCATCTACTTCTAATATCTTTTTAATTTCATCTAAGCTTAGTCCTTCATCACCAACAACAAATAATAAACTTTCTAAAATAGAATTAAAATTCATGATTACACCTCACATAATATAATACTTTCAAAATTATTTTCTTGTACAATTTGTAACTCATTATTTTTAGCCAAAACTAAAATCGATAAAAAAGTAACAATAATATAACTTTTCGTTTTAATATCAAATAAATCAGTAAAAACAACTTTTTTATTTTTTCTAATTAAATCTTTTATTTCTTTACTTCTTTTAGTTATGGAATATTCTTTAGTAGCTATTTTAGTATTTAATGGTTTATTAGCTTCTTGACGATTCAAAAAATGTTCAAAGGCTTTTAATAAATCATTTAATCCAATGTCATTAGATAAATTAGGATTAATTTCATATTCACTTATGTCACTAGATTTTTTAGTATAATATTGTTGTCTTTCTAATTCTAATTCATGGAATTTAGAGGTTACTTCTTTATAATTTTGATATTCAATTAATCTTTGAATTAATCTTTCTTTAGGATCTTCCTCATATTCATCATCTTCAATTTCTGGCTTAGGTAATAACATTGACGCTTTCATTTCAATTAATTCAGCAGCCATAACTAAATATGAACTAGCAATATTTAAATTTAGTTCTTCCATTTTTTTTATATAATCTAAATATTGATTGGTTATTTCTTCAATTTTAATATCATAAATATCAATATTAGATTGTTTAATCAAATGAAGTAATAAATCTAATGGACCGGAAAATTTATCAATTGTAAAACAATAATCCATTTTATTACCTCCTTTAACTTCATTAATTATAACAAAAAAAGATAAAAAAATCTATTATTTATCTTTTAACAGTCATCATTTTTAAAAATTTATAGACTTTAATATAAACATTTTCCCAATTATTTTCTAATTGCTGACAAATTAAAGCCATTGGATTTTTACTTTTTGATTTTCCGAAACACTCTAAATATAAAAAATTAAGCTTATCAAAATCATTTTGAATTAATTTTAATTCCCTATAAATAAATTTTTTTATTTTATTTTCATTTCTAGTCTTAAAATGTTCTAATGTTTTATTGGAAATTATCTTATAATCTATTACTTGGATCGATAAAGAATCACTATAACTCAAAACTTCTTCCTCCTCTTCAATTAAAAGTTTACTATATTCTTTAATAAGTCCATTTTTATTTAATTTAAAAGCAACAACTTCATTTTTATCAGTCGCTAAAAAGCTATAATCTAAACAATAAGTATCTTTTTTATTAAAGACCTCTGTTTTACGATAAATTTTATTTAAAAAGACATTATTAATAATAATTTTTTTATTGATCAAATTATATAAATCTAAACTACTAACAACGATAAATGGAATTTTTCTTATATGGCATATTTGATCTTCTTTATCCCATTCAAATATTTCATAAGCAAAATTATTATAATTTAAAAAAATATCGTATATGTAATTCATCTTTTTCCTCCTTAGGAATACTTAAAATAATTAAAATAATTCCGACAATGGCAATTAAACATTCTGGTCGTCTAATTATAAAATTAACATATTCCCAAAAATTATACCCAATTGTCGTCAAATTAAGATAAATAATTATATAAATACAACCAATTAGAGTTAAGCCAAAACCAACGAGAAAGAAAAAGAATCTTGTCATTAAATTCACCTATTTAAGTTTATGAAAAAAGTTCTATTTAATAGAACTATTCAAAACACTATATTTAAAATAATCTTTTTTTAACGTATTATCACTGGCTGTAAATTTATTGTTTAATATTTTATTTATTTCTTTAATATAATCTTCATTAATACCATCATCTTTTAATTTATAATCATTTTTACTTGCAAAATATACAGCTTTATCAGTTACCCAACTACCAGTTGGAAATAACGCTATTGTTTCTTCATCAGAAAATAAATCTTTTCCTGTATAATACCGAGGATCATAATTTAAGTCAAATAAATTAGCTAAAGTTGGTAAAATATCAAATGTACTAGCTGTTTTACTAATTACTTGAGGCTCAACAGTACTATTATAGATAATAAATGGCATTAAATCTTCATTTAAATCAGCATATCGATCAACTGGTGATCGTTTAGCTAAATAATCAAAATCTAAATTATATGGATGATGATCTCCAAATATAGCAATAACAGTATCATCTAATTTACCATCTTTTTCTAAACTTTCAATTAAATATTCCAAACTTTGATCAAATTCGATTGCTTTAGCTAAATAACGTTTCATTGAAATTCCTGTATCTAAATTTTTAACTTTATCCCAATTTTTTCTTGTAGTTGCATCATCAAAGTCATAAGAGAAATGCATTGAAACGGTTATAACAAAACTAAAGAATTTGTCATTTTGGCTAAACATTGGATAAATTTTTTCCATTAGCTTTAAATCACTAGTCCAACCACCACTAGTACTAAATCCTAATTTATCAGAATTATAAAAAGTTGAACCCATATTTTTATGAAGCTGAGTTCTAGGATAATAATTATCATCCCAACCATGATATGAAGTTGAAGTATATCCTGAATCATTAAATAAATTGAAAATGCTAGAACTATAATTATTATTAACATAAGTAAATGGGGTACAAACTGAATTACTTGGAATTATTGAAGTTAAAGCGATAAATTCACTTTCGCCAGTTGTACAACTAAATTTAGGAGCGTAGTAATTGTCAAAATACCATCCTTCTTTAGTTAAACGATATAAAGTTGGTGTTAGTTCAGGATCAATAGCAGCTAGATCTAACGCCTCAACCATAATTAAAACTAAATTTTTATCTTTAAAAATACCTGTATATTCATTTTTATCAGTGATAGATTGGCTCATGTAATATTGATGTAAATTTTTAATAATTTCATCATCTTCATTATCGATTAATTTCTGCCATTCTGTATCATCAAAATATCTAGTATAATCAGTTGGTTCTTCTTCATCAACTTTTGGTGGGTCAATTTCAATTATATTATGAGTCTCATCACCATTAATGAAATATATTAAATCCCTTATTAAAAATCTAGAACTACCAAATTCTTTTAAAGAAATATCAATAAGTGTTGGGGATTTATATAATTCTTTATTATTTTTTAATTGATTTTCAGGAGTAACATTTAAAGTTACTAAAGACACTAAATGTAAAACTATAATAGTACCAATTACAATTAAACTGTTTTTCCATGTTGGTTTTTCATAAGTAAACCACTTTTTCTTCCATATAAATAAAACAATCAAGACAATTAAAGGTAAAAAACATAGATAATATTCTATTTTTATACTAGAGATAAATGTTGATACTTCATTACTGATACGATCAGCATCACCACCACCGCCAAGCATACTTAAAGACATAAAATTGCCCATAAAGTTTTTAAAATTTAATTGTAATAATGTATATAATCCAAAAATAAATACAGTTATGCATGTAAGAATTTTAGCAACTAATGGCTTAAATAAAGTATAAATAAAAGAGGTTAACAAGCTTAAAACAAAGGTAAATAATAATATTCTTAATAATTCAAAATCAAAAAAACTAGCAAAAGAAATTATTTTAAACAATATTTCAATAAAAAACAAACTTAAAAAACTAGTTAAAAATACTTTTAAAAAATACTTATTCATAATACCCACTCCAATTATATTATATATCTTTTTTCTACAGTTGACAATATTAAAATTTAATGTAAAATATAATTGGTGATTTATGAAAAGATTTAACATGATTGATGAAGGTTTTATTTGTGAAAACTGTGGAAAAGAAGTAAATAAATTAAATTATACAGCTCGTGATCATTGTCCTTATTGTTTATATTCTAAACATGTTGATATTATGCCTGGAGATAGAAAAAATGAATGCTGTGGATTATTAGTGCCTATTAGTATTGAAAAATATAAAAACACTTATAAAATTATATATAAGTGCAATAAATGTAAAAAAATTCATAAAAACATTGTTGCCAATGATGATAATTTTGACGAAATATTAAGAATAATGCAAAAACCTAGTGCTTACTAGGTTTTTAAAATTTCCAAATATCTTCTTCCTCTGATACTTGACCATTATTATTTTGATTTTCATTTGGTAAAGTAACTGGATTAATATTTTGTAATTCTTCTGTTTGATTGTTTTCTAAATTTTGAGGTTCTTCATTTACAACTTCATTAACGGCATTATTATCAACAGCTTGATTATTATTCATTGGTTGACTATCAACATTAGGAACAGATTGTTCTGTTAATGGAGCAAATAATGATTGATCAACTGTTTCATTTGCAGTAGGTTGAATAAATGATTGATCAACTGGTATTGTTGAAGATTCTGTTATTGGTGGCACAAAGCTTGATGTATTATCACTAGGATTTTCACCAATTTGATTATTATCTACTTGAAGATTTTTTCCTGCAATATCTTGACTTAATTCATTAATTCCTTTAGCGTCAACTTCAATTTTAGTTGGTTTTACATCTTTATTTTTTTTAACTTTCTCTTTTTTCTTTTCTTCAGTTTTTTCAGTCTTTCCTTTACGACCGAAATCTGTTTTATCAGCAATATATCCAATAATTGCCATTAATATGATTACACCAGCAACAATGATCCAAACATAATTTTCTGTTATAAAATCCATACTTAACTCCTCCTTATTCTTTAATTAATAATATCATTTTTTTCTAATATTTTCAATAGTTTTTTACTAATTTTAATTTTAGACAATTTTTTACATCAAATTTTTATTATTGTATTAACTATTTTTCTAAATAGTCTTCTCCTTTAAATGGTTCAGTTCTTAATAAATCAAAATAATCATTTTGTCTTAAAACTTCATAAACAGCTATAGCAACACAATTTGATAAATTTAAAGCTCTAACTTTATCAGTCATTGGTAAACGCATGCAATGATTTAAATCTTGACTTAATATTTCTTTAGGAATACCTGTACTCTCTTTGCCAAAAATTAAATAAATATCTTTATCTTTAAATTCAAATTCAGTAGGTGGTTTCTTACCATATCTTGTAAAATAATAATAAGTTCCTGGATTTTTACTTTTGAATTCGTCAAAATTAGAATATACTTGATAGTCACAATTATTTATATAATTAACACCACATCTTTTAATTGTTTTATCATCTAATTTGAAACCTAAAGGTTCAATTAAGTGTAATTTAGAATTAGTAGCGACACATGTTCGCATAATATTACCAGTATTTTGTGGTATTTCTGGTTCATATAAAACAACATGAATCATAATTCCGTTTGTTCCTTTTCTAAATCTTCTAATTTTACAACCGGTAAAACAACATTTTCTTCTTTACATAGATCTTTAAATGTTTCACGAAATTGATCTAATTCTTTAATAATACTATCAGGATAAATTTTGCGACTACTTTTTATAGCATTATAAAAATCTTCAACATCAACTTCCTTTTTGTTATAATACAAAGCAGTCGAGAAAGCCTGCGATAAAACTGATAAAGCAACATCAGGATACATTGCTGCAATACCATAAACTCTTTTAAATTCGCTAGTAGCACTAACTATTGATTTAACTAAAAGTTCTGTCACATATTGATTATATTTTATTTTAACACCAGTTTGTTTTTCTAATTTAGGAATAGTTCCCATCAAAATTTTAATTGTCGTTTCTTCATTAGGCTCTAAAACATCAACTTTTTCAAATCTTCTTAAAAAAGCTCTATCTTTTAAGATATAAGTCTCATACTCAACACTAGTCGTAGCGCCAATAACCTTAATATCGCCACGATCTAATCCAGCTTTTAAAATATTAGCCAAATCCATCGGACCGTCATCTTTACTGCCGATTAGCATATGAATTTCATCAATAAATAGTATAACTTTTTCAACACGTTTTAATTCTTCAACTAATTGATTAGCAACTAATACTTCCCGTCCGTCAATTGTCATTGTTCCTAATAAAGATGTTGAATTTAATCGAACAATTCGATAACCTTTTAATGCATCTGGAACTTCATTAAGCTTTATTAAATAAGCAATTCCTTCGACAATTGCAGTTTTACCAATACCAGGTTTACCGACTAATAAAGCAGACTTTTCTGGAGTTAATAAAATAACAATAGCTCTTTTTATTTCTTCATCACGGGCAATCGCTGGATTAGTTACATATTCTTTTTTTGTTAAATCATCTCCATATGTATCAATTACACTATACATTACTATTCACCTATATATCCTAATTGTTGCAATTTACTAAATACTGCATCATAGTCACCTGCACCAACAATTCGATTATGTGTTCCAGTTTCCTCACCATCTTTTATAAAGATTGTTGTCGGTGTTGAATCAACGTGAAATTTACTATAAGCTTTAGTTGATTCTTCATCAGATAAAGCATTCAAATCTAAAAAGAAAATTTCAATCTTATTTTTAGACATAATATCTTTCATTGTTTCCTCATATAATTCACAAGCACTGCAAGTCGATGAACCAATTACTAAAACAAAGTCCTCATCATTGTTTAATTTAGTTTCAAGTTCTGTATAAGATAGCTGAGTATAATTATTTTGGCCACAACCAGTAAGTAAAAATAAACCAATCAAACTTAACAATATTTTTTTCATAACATCACCTTTATCATTATACAATAAAAAAAGACTTATTTCAAATCTTTTTTATCATATATTATAATTTGTTCCGGAACTAAATATATTTTTTTATTTAAACGATTTAAATTATCCCAACCAATTGGTAGACTATCTAATAATTCAGAAAGAGTTTCATTATTATTAACTATATATATTCCTACATTCTTCTTAGGAATCAATAGTTTTTGATTAGGATAAATATAATCATCGCCATCTAAACCATTTAATAATTCAAGTGTTTTAACATCGGTATCATACCGTTGTGCAATATTATAAAGATTGTCGCCCTTTTTTACTATATAAGTTTGATAAACACTATCTTGTTTAGGTACGATCAATAATTGTCCTGGAATAATATCATCTAATGGCCCATTTAAATCAATTAATTCGTCAATACTAATATTTAACTTTTTAGAAATATCATTTAATGTTTCATTATTTAAAACTTCATATATACTATACATACTTCACCTCAATATAGTATATTCAAAACAATATAAAAGTACATTATTTATAGAACAAAATTCAAAACAAGTTTTGAATGCCTTTACTTCACAGTAAAGTTTTT
>CAMLYN010000007.1 GCA_946491675.1 uncultured Mycoplasmatota bacterium
CCAATTTTCAAACTCATCTGCTTTAAAATTTCCTTCACCATCGAAAAATCTTTGAGTTACTGTATCATTATCCATTCCTGATTGACTCATCGTTAAATAAAACATGTCTTTTCCAGATAGACTTCCACCTTTTAAATAACATCCACCCATATAACTATAATTATTATCTCCAGGTGTTATACAACCATTACCATTTGTTGCTAGATAAGGAAAATTAGATAATACTACCTCTTTAATAGGTCCTGTATTTATTGCTAAACTTACATCGCATTCCTCATCATCCATAGCAAATGTACCATTACTACATAATTTAAATGTATGACCATTACTTTCAATCACTAAATTAGTTAGTTTACTTCCATTATAACTAATTTCATTAATTTTAGCATTTCCTAAATTTACCATTTCTTTTACTGTATCGGCATTCATACTACTTGTACATATTCTAGTATAATTATTATCTAATTGATATTTCATATCTTCAGTTGCACAATAATTATTTATTCCACTATAGATCATTTGCGCTTCTGATTTCCCTGCTGATATTCTTGCATCCTCTACTACATCTAATATAATTGGTGTTGCAATAAGAGCTACTATAGCTAATATTATTATTACAGCTAATAGCTCAATTAGTGTAAAACCTAATTTTGTTAATTTAAATTTTTTTTTCATTAAAACTCCTCCAATATTAGTATGAAACATTTTATTTTTTATATTCCTTACTTTCATATTAATTTTAACTTAAAACAATTTATTAGTCAATATACAAATTACACACACACGGAATATTTATTAAATATTTTTAATAAAAACTAAAGATTTTACTCTTTAGTTTCCTCAATCCGATTAAATAATAATTCTAAATTTTTAATTTCTAAATCACTATCTAACTTATATTCTTCCCATTTAAACGGTTTTAAACCTAACATGTTTTTAATCTTATCAGCACTAGTAGGTATAAATGGATTTAATAAATTAGATAAATTAGCTATCATATAAATACAAGTATAAGTTGTTTCATTAAAAGAATTAATATCTTCTTTAACTTGTACCCAAGGTTGTCTTTCATCATAATATTTATTACCTAAAGTTGCATAATCAATAATCATATTGAGAGCTTGTTTTAATTCACCAGCTTCAATTAATTTGCCAGCTTCATCATAAATTGCTTTAGTATGAGCCATAATATCAACATCAATTTCAGCTCTTTTAATAACACCATCAAATTTTTTGTTAATAAATGATAAATTACGATTAATAAAATTACCAATTACGCCAACTAAAAATTTATTATGATTTAAAATAAGATCAGAAGATGAAAAATTAACATCTTTTTTTTCTGGACCATTAGCTATCATATAATATCGAACTGTATCTTTATTATATTCATTAACTAACTCATCCATAGTTATTAAATTACCTTTACTTTTACTCATTTTTTCATCATTCATATTGACATATTCAGAAGAAATAATCTTTTTAGGTAATTGCCATTTAGGATTAATTGCATTTAATAAAGCTGGATAAATAACAGTATGAAAAGTAATATTATCTTTACCATGAACAAAATAAGTAATTAAGTTTTCTTTATCAGTTAAAAATTCATTAAAATCGATACCACGATCATGACAAACTTTCATACTAGCAGTTAAATAACCTAAAACCGCTTCAATCCAAACATAAATTTTTTTATCATCATATCCATCAACTGGTACATCAACTCCCCAAGTTAATTGGCGAGTTGTAGCTCGATCAATCAATCCTAAATTAAGATATTTTTTAGTCTCATTAATAGCATTTTTGCGCCAATCATCTTCTCGATCAATAACCAATTGTTCTAATAATTTCTGAAAACTAGATAATCTAAAATACAAATGCTTATTTTTCTTAATAACTGTTTTTTCTCCACAAATTTTACAATGCTTATCTTTTAACTCTTTAGGATTTATTGGACTCAAACAATCGTCACATTGTTCGCCCATCGCTTTACCACCACAATGCGGACAAATACCAACTATTTCTCTATCAGATAGATATTCATTACATTTAGGGCAAAAATCTTGTTCATCTTCTTGCTCATAAATATACCCATTATCTAAAATAATTTTATAAAACTCTTGAACTTGTTTCTTATGCTCTAAAGTCATCGTAGCAGTATAAAAATCATAAGAAAAATCTAGATTTTTAAAACTATTAACAAATTCATTATGATATTTTAAAGCAATACTTTCTGGATCAACACCTTCTTTTTTAGCTCTTACAGTAATTGGTGTTCCATGACAGTCAGTTCCAGATACATATATAACCCTATTACCACAACCACGATGATATCTTGCAATTATATCAGCAGGTAATAATGCTGCTAAATGACCAATATGTAAAGAGTTGTTAGCATAAGGCCAAGCTCCTCCTATTAATATATCTTTCATAGTTCATCTCCTATATCTAAATTATTAATACAAAATACTGCATATAACGGTACAGATTTTATATTATTTTCAAAACCAAAATTTTTACTAGAAATTCTAATTGCATATTTAGGATTATATTCATTAACGTAATTAGTTAAACTTCTAGATTTAACATGATTACTAGTTTTTACTTCAACTGGTATAATATTTCCTTTATCTGTCTGGATAATAAAATCAATTTCTGATTGATATTCATTTTGCCAATAATTTAAATTTAATTCATTATATTTAAAACAAGAAGCAACATAATTTTCAGTTAACATACCGATCATTAATTCATTACCAATTTCTTGGTTTTTAATTAAATATAAAGGAAATCTCGATAAATTAGTTAATAGGCCAACATCATTCATATATAATTTAAATGAATCTAATTGTTCATACATTTTTAAAGGAACACCAATACTAGTTTTATAACATTTATTAACAATACCAGCATTAACTAACCAATCGATAGCATAGCCAAATATGGTACTAGTACCACCTTTTTGAATTAATTTATATTGAAATTTTTTATTATCTTTAGCTAGTTGATTAGGAATAGATTCAAAAGCTGATAATATTTTATTTGCATCTTGATAATTAGTATATTTAGTAATATCATTTTTATATGATTCTAATATTTTTGTTTGAATATCAATAGCATCGATTAAAGAATTGGACTTAATATATTCAAATACTACCTCAGGCATCCCTCCAATAGCTAGGTAATCGCTATATAACTCCAAAGCTTTTTCATGTAATAATTTAGGCAATTTATTATTAGTAGTATAAGATTTTTTTATTTCTTCTACTAACAAATCATTAGAAGTAGCTATTAAAAATTCTTCAAAATCCATCGGATATATATTTAAAATATCAACTTTACCAACGGGAAAAGAATAATTTTCCCGATTAATATGAACACCTAATAAACTACCAGCACCAATAATATAATAACTAGGTTCGTCTTCGCAAAAATATTTTAACGATGTTAATGCTCGAGGGTTTTGTTGAATTTCGTCAAAAAATATTAAAGTATCTGTTGTAATTTTTTTATTAAAAAATATTTCTAGTTGCTTTATGATATTTTTAGGTTCAATATTTTCATTTATGACACTATTTATTATTTCATTTGTTTCAAAATTAACATAAATCATATCAGAAAATGATTTTCCAAACTCTTTTACTAAATAAGTTTTCCCAACTTGTCTAGCCCCGTATAGTAATAATGGTTTACGATTTTTTTTACTTTTCCAAGCAATTAATTTATCCATTGCCTTTCTTTCCATAAACATCACCATCTAAAATATAATATATAACTCCGAAAAAGTCAATAAATAATTGATTATTTTGGAGTTATAGTTCATTTTATAACAATATTAACTAATTTTTTAGGAACAGTTATAACTTTAACAATTTCTTTATTTTCAATATGTTTTTTAACATTTTCTAATTCTTTAGCTAAAATTTCCATTTCTTCTTTAGTAGTTTCCATACTAACTAATATTTTACCTCTTACTTTACCATTAACTTGAACAACCATTTCAAACATTTCTTCTTTAGTTTTTTCTTCATCATAAGTTGGCCATGATTCATAAGCAATAGTATTATTATGACCAATTATACTCCATAGTTCTTCAGTAACAAAAGGAATAATTGGATTTAATAGTTTAAGTAAATTATTAGCATATTCTAAAGGAAAAACCTCTTCTTTATAAACCGCATTAACAAAAATCATTATTTGGCTAATAGCTGTATTAAAATTCAAAGTTTCATAATCATTAGTTACTTTCTTAACTGTCTGATGATATATTTTTTCTAAATTTTTATTTTCTTCATCTTTAATATTACCTTCAGTATATAAACGATATACTCTTTCGATAAAGCGATGAGCTCCAGCTACACCTTGTTCACTCCAAGGTTTACTCATTTCAAGCGGTCCCATAAACATCTCATATAATCTTAAAGTATCTGCACCATATTCTCTAACAATGTCATCAGGATTAATAACATTACCTCTTGATTTACTCATTTTTTCATTATTTGATCCTAAAATCATTCCTTGATGAAATAATTTTTGAAATGGTTCAGCAACATTGACGATTCCTTTTTCATATAAATAATGATTCCACATTCGTGAATACAGTAAATGACCAACTGCATGTTCTGGGCCACCAATATATAAGTCAACTGGCATCCAATGTTCAATCAACTTTTGATCAGCTATTTTCATATCATTATGTGGATCAATATACCTTAGAAAATACCAACTAGAACCAGCTGATCCTGGCATCGTTGATGTTTCTCTTTTACCTTTAACGCCATCTATAGTTACATTAACCCAATCAGTAGCTTTTTCTAAAGGTGAAGCACCATCATGAGATGGACTATAATCTTCTAATTCTGGTAAAATTAAAGGTAAATTAGTTTCCAATACATCTTGACCGTTTTCTAAATGAATAATTGGAATTGGTTCTCCCCAATATCTTTGACGAGCAAAAATCCATTCTCTTAAACGATAATTAATATGTTTAGAGCCTAATTTATTTTCTTCTAACCAATCAATCATTTTATTAATTGCATCTTCTTTATTTAATCCATTTAAAAATTCAGAATTAATATGTAATCCATCTTCAACATAAGGCTCTTTAGAAATATCACCACCTTCAATAACTGGTATAATTTCTAAATTAAATTTTTTAGCAAACTCATAATCTCTTTCATCATGAGCAGGAACAGCCATAATCGCACCAGTTCCATAAGTAGCTAATACATAATCAGATATCCAAATAGGTATTTCTTTACCATTAACAGGATTAATCGCATAAGCTCCAGTAAATACACCTGTTTTTTCTTTATTTAATTCAGTTCTTTCTAATTCTGATTTAGAAGCACATATTTTTTTATATTCTTCAGTTGTTATTTTATCAACTAAATCATGTTCTGGAGCAAGTACACAATATGTAGCTCCAAATAAAGTATCACATCTAGTTGTAAAAACTGTAAATTCGTACTCATTAACTTTAAATTTAACATGAGCTCCAACTGATTTACCAATCCAATTTCTTTGCATTTCTTTAGTAGATTCAGGCCAATCAATCATATCTAATCCTGCTAATAACTTCTCAGCATATTTTGGTATATCAATTACCCATTGTTTCATGTTTTTACGAATAACAGGAAAACCTCCACGTTCACTTTTACCATCAATTACTTCATCGTTAGCTAAAACAGTTCCTAATTCAGGACACCAATTAACTGGCATATCAATTTGTTTAGCCAATCCATCTTTATATAACTCACTAAAAATCCATTGGGTCCATTTATAATAGCTAGGATCACAAGTTGAAACAACACGATCCCAATCAAAAGAAAAACCTAACATTTTTAACTGTTCAGTAAATGTAGCAATATTTTTCAAAGTAAATCCTTCTGGATGATTACCAGTATTAATTGCATATTGTTCAGCAGGCAAACCAAAAGCATCAAATCCCATTGGATGTAATACATTATATCCTTGCATGCGCTTCATTCTTGAAACTATATCAGTAGCTGTATACCCTTCTGGATGACCAACATGTAAACCTTGACCTGATGGATAAGGAAACATATCTAAAGCATAAAACTTGGGTTTACTAAAATCCCACACATCAGTTTTAAAAGTTTTATTTTCTTCCCAATATTTACGCCATTTTTTTTCTATCTCTTTTGTATTCATTATTGACACTCCTTTTTCAAATAATTTCCTATCAAACTATAACCAATCAATATTAATGGTATTAAAACCAATAGTCCAATTAATAATTGCAATAAAATATTTTCTACTAAAAAAGTAGCTGTAAAAGCAATCGCTATTATTAGAGAATTAGTAAAACTAATAATATGAATAAATTTTTTTATATTTATTTTATTTACGTCCAATTTATAACGATTAACAAAATACATAACTTGGTTACTTTTTTTAAATTTATCATATTTTTTCTTTTGTAAAATAACTGTAAAAAAATAAAATAGATAAACAATTAAAAATGCAACAATAAAGCCTATCAAATATATCATAATATCTACTCCGAACTAATTAATATTATAGTATAAAATAAAATTAAATACAATAATTATTAAGAAAAAATACACTAGACAGTACTAATGTATTCTAATAATCTTAAGAACAATTTAACAAATTTTCTTTCTAAACCTTTACGACCTAATTTTCTAATCTCAATTCTTTTTTTCTTAATTGGTAAATCACTAAAAATAATAGCGTCAATTTTTTCTTTCAATAAAGTTTCAATTTGTAAATCGTCTAAAATTCCAGCTATATCATCATTAATTAAACGCGTTGGATCAAATTCAATGTCTTTTCCTTTACAATTAACCGTCAACTGACCAATAGAGCGAACATTTTCTATTTCAACAATAAAATCAGGTCCTGATACATAGGACTTACATTTTACCTCTTCTTTATTTTCATATACTATAACATCAGTTGCTTTCTTAGCATTCCTAAATATTAATTTATAATTCCGATATTCTGGAACAATTCCACTTTTTCCTTCTAAAGCACGAATAATAACAGTATAATTACTTGGCATATAATTATATTCAATTTTAGTTAATAAATAAAAACCTTTTTTATATAAACTAGATAGTCCATCATCTTCATATAATAAATATTCATTACTAATTCCAGGGAAAAAATGAATTTCCATATTTTTAGGTGGATTGGTATCATTAATATTTTCATTATATCCTAAAGGAATAATACTACCTGCTTTTGCAAACACCGGATAATTTTGATCTTTATAAAAAGCTACATAATTATTATTTCCAGGATATTTTTTACCTGTAAAAAAATCATACCAAATACCTTCAGGCATATAAAATCTATGAACAACACGATTCATAATATAATCTTTTTTCTTAGTAATTGGACAAATAAAGAATTGACTACCAAAATAATATTCATCACTATATAATAAATCATCATACATTTCAGGAGCAACATAATAAATCGGTTTTATTAAAGGTGTGCCATCCATTGTATATTTATACGCTTCACTATACAGATAAGGAATTAATTTATGCCTTAGTTCTAAATAATCCTTAACTATACCAAATGTTTTAACGCTCCATCGCCATGGTTCTCTTTTATAGTATTTTCCATTATCAGCACCAAATTTAAAAATAGGTGAAAAAGTACCCAATTGAACATAACGAGTATACAACTCATTATCTTCAATTCCTTTAAAGTAACCACCAATATCATGACTCCACCAAGTAACTCCAAGATTAGTCGCACTAGCATTATATTTAGGAATTTGTTTTAAAGATTCCCAGCTAACAACGGTTTTACCAGCATACAATACCGGATAACGATGTTGTGCAAGATTAGAACTATAACCTAAAATCATTGGTCTACGTTTATAATTTCTTTCCATATCATAAAATTGATAATGTTTGAGTAAATAATCTTGATCAATATTCTTATGATCATAAAAATCCAACCAATAAAAATCAACACCTAAAGCATCTAAAGGATGAATATATATTTTTAAGTAAACATCAATCCATTTAGGATCTAAAACATTATATGGAATTACGCCATTTTCATCTGGAACTAAATATTTTTTAGCTTGTTCATAATATTCATCAATATCGTAAAATCCTTCTGTTGGATTAATATTTAAACCTACTCTAATTCCTTTAGAATGAAGATAGCTAATCATTTCATAAGGCGCTTTAAATAACTCTTTATTAAAAGTAAAACCAGTTTTTAAATGCTTTTTATCTTTAAAGGTACGAATATGCCAATCTTTATCTAACAAAACAATTGAAACTGGTATCTTATTAGAACTGAAATTATCAACTAATTCTTTTAAAGAAGTATCATTATATTCAACATTACGACTCCACCAATTTCCTAAAGCAAATCTTGGAATTAAAGACGGATATCCAGTCAAATTATAATAATCTTTCAAACACAAATCAAAATCGTTTAAATAAACAAACAAATATATATCAATACCACCATAATTGTTTTCTTTAATTGTTCCATCAGATTCTACTATTCTACCTTTCGAATCATCAATTGAAACAAATCCATCTAAAGAATATAAACTTTTAGTATTTTCAATTTTACCATTTTCAATTAAAACAGGAGCACTATAATTTTTAGCTTCAACATGATTATAATGCCAACTTCTTTCAGTATTTAAAACTTGAACATAAAAATTTTTATTATTATTTATTTTATGTTCTTTAGCATAAAATAATTTAAAATAAGGTGTCATTAATTCTAAATAGTTCTTATCTTGTTTAACTGTAAATTCTGGTTTTTTAAAATTACGATTTCTAACTAATTCAGTTGGTTCATCTAAAAAACTGCCACCTTCTCGATACTCAATTCTAATTAAACGTTCACTTAAAAGCGTAAAACGATAATTTTTACCTTGAAAAATACATTCTGGATTGGGCATTATTTTTTCGTAATCAACTTTAAAATGTTCTCCTAAGTTATACATAAATTCACCCCTTATATTTCTTCTATTTTCATAAAATTAGTACTTTTCACTTTTTTAAATGGATAACCGCCAGTAATAATAATATTATCCTTTTCTTTTAAATTTAAAATATCTTGTGCGATTTTTTTACTTTTTTCAACAATAGCATCCAAACTTTTTAAATCATCAATCAAAATAGGATAAACACCAAAATTAAGAGCTAAAGATTTTGTCGTATTAACATTAGGACTCGGTGCGACAATCGGACAAAGAGGTCTAAAACGACTTATTTTTTTAGCAGTATATCCACTTATTGTTGGCGTGAAAATAGCTTTACAATCTAATCTTAAAGCACAACCTGCTACACTATAAGCTAAAGAACCAGCTAAATCTCTTTTTTCAGTCTTAATTGATTGCTCTAACATATACTCATAATCAATATCTTCTTCCGCTGTTTGAACAATTTTTTCTAATAATTTTAAAGTTTCAACAGGATTTGTTCCAACTGTTGTTTCATCAGATAACATAATAGCATCTGTACTATCTAAAACGGCATTAGCAATATCAGATACTTCTGCTCTTGTTGGATAATTACTTGAATTAATTGCTGACAACAAATCAGTTGCTACAATACTAATAACTCCTTTAGCATGACATTTAGAAATTATTTTCTTTTGAATTCCAGGAATTTTTTCCAATGGAACCTCAGCACTCAAGTCTTTACGGTCAATTATAATCCCATCACTAACTTTGATAATATTATCAATATCATCTAAAGCATAATTACTTTCAATTTTAGATATTATTTGTAAATGATCATTACCTAAATTAATTAACAAATCATTTACCTCTAAAACATCATCCGAGCTAGATACATAAGATAAAGCTAAAAAGTCAACATTTTTTCGACTAGCAAATCTAATAACCTCTTTATCCTGTTCATTTAAAAAGCTTCTATTTAATTTAAGGTTAGGTAAATTAACTGTTTTATTTTCTTCTATTATTCCTTCTTTTAAAACTTTACATAATAAATAATCTTCACCTTTATCTAAAACTTGTAATTTAATATTACCACTATCTAATTCGATAATTGAATTTAAAGGTATCTCATTAACTAAATTAGGGTAATCAATACTAAATTTAGTACAGTCCCCTAACACAGGATTCATAAATATTCTTATTTTATCATTTTGTCTTAACATTGCTTTATTGTTTAAAATACGTCCTACTTTAACAGTCGGACCTTTTACATCTAAAATAATTGCTGTATAAGTTTTTAAAGAACTATTTAATTCATTAATACAATCAATAATTTGATTACAAAAACTTAAACTAGAATAACTCATGTTAATTCTAAAAGCATCCACACCATTAATAATTAATGATTTTAAAGTATCACGATTAGCTATAACCGGTCCAATAGTAGCAATTATTTTAGTTTTATTCATATTATCATTCCTTTATTCTTATATTAATTATAAAATATATCAACGTTTTAGTCAAGAAAAAGAACAAACTATATTTTTTCAATTTTCATAAAGTTTGTTCCTTTCATATCCGTTGTTTCATAAAAACCACCGGTTATTAAAATAATATCATCTTTTTTCAAGTGAGCAAAATCAATCGCTTTGATTTTTGCATCCTCAACAATTTTATCAATTGAATCAAAAACTCTAGTCACAACTGGATAAACAGCAAAATTTAAAGCTAAAGATCTTGCCACTTTTTCATTTGGACAAGTAGCTAAAATTAATGTTTTTGGTCTTAAATTACTAATTCTAGCAGCTGTTTTCCCACTCATCGTTGTAGCAACAATTAATTTAGCATCTAATAATGATGTTGTTTCAACAACATTAGTAGCAATTGCACCTTCAATTGTTTTTTTGATATGTTCACTATTTATCTTATAATCTAAATGTTTTTCAATATTCTCACATATATTTGCCATGCACTTGACAGTTTCAATCGGATACTTTCCAACTGTAGTTTCACCAGATAACATAACAGCATCTGTACCATTAATAACTGCATTAGCAACATCTGATACTTCTGCTCTTGTTGGTCGATTGTTTTTTTTCATTGATTCTAACATTTCAGTAGCAACAATACAAAATCTACTATGTTTACGACAACATTCAATTATTTTTGTTTGCAAAATTGGTAAATCTTCCATCGCTGCTTCGACGCCTAAATCACCTCTAGCCACCATAATTCCATCGACAACTGGTGCAATTTCATCTAAATTATCGATACCAGTTGTACTTTCTATTTTGGCAATTATTTTCATATCACTACGATTATTCTCTTTTAAAATTTCCTTAACTTGTAAAACATCTTCTTTAGTTGAGACAAATGACAAAGCTAAAAAGTCACCATCATGTTCACAAGCATAAACAATGTCCGCTTTATCTTCTTCGCTAATAAATGGCATATCTAAATGAACGCCAGGAACACTCAAACTCTTTTTATTACCTAAAACACCACCAGTAATTACCTTACAAGTAATACCATCCTCTTCTTTAGAAATAACCTCAATACACATTAATCCGTTTTCTAATAAAATACGATTACCAACATTAATTGAATCAATAGCATTAGGATGATTAACAGAAAATCTTTCTTCGTTACCTAAAACTTTTTCTTTAACAATTCTAATTGTTTTTCCTTCAACTAAATTTATTTGATCATTTTCTAAAACACCATTTCTAAATTCTGGACCTTTTGTATCATATAAAATCGCTACATTTTCGCCAGTCATTTCTCTTACTTTTTTTACTGAATTAACAACTTCTTTTCTTTCATCTAAAGTTGCGTGAGAAAAATTTATTCTAGCCACATTCATACCGTTTTTAACCATTTCACACATAGTATCTGGGTTACTACTAGCTGGACCAATACTACAGATAATTTTAGTTTTTTTCATTTTTTCACTCCTTCAATACGTTAAATTATAACATATTTTCTTTAATTAGAAAAGATAAATTTATCTTGGATAGTGTAAAAATGTTTCGGAAAAAAGTAAAAAAAGAAAGAACTTCTGATATAATTACTATTATAAGTCCAAAATAGTAAGGAGTTCTTTCATATGTTAAGTATACCACAAAATATACAAAATGAAGCAAAAAATATTATAAAAAATGTATTTTTAGAAAATTGTAGAAATCTATTCTCAGAAACTATGGATAATTTGTTCTATAGTTTTTCTCTTTCTAAATATATTGAATTTAATTTGAACTTAATTTCTAAAATTAAAAATATTGTTATTGACACTTTAATATATGCTATTAATGTTATCGATAAGTTATTCTTAATTTCTGATTATCGTAAAAAACACTTTTATATTAATAAACAAAATATTCCTAGAACCATTATTTCTATTTATGGTACTTTATCTTTCAATAGAACTTACTATACTGATAAAAATAAACAAAATGGTTTCTTTCTTATCGATGAATTATTTGGTTTCGAGCAGTATAAAAACTATGATCAAGTTATTAGAGGTTTATTAATTAATGAATCTATTAATACTAATACCAATAAAGCTTGTAATAATTCTTTAGTTTATAATCTTGATATACTTAAAAATTTAACTCCTTCTAATATTCCAGATATTCCAAGACAAACTGTTTATCATTGGATTAAAAATTTTAATGTTAATAAAATTAATTATGAACCTATTAAAAACAATTCTACTCTTTATGTTATGGCTGATGAAAAATGGATTCATGAACAAATAAGAAAGATTAATCTTACTGATGAAGAAAAAGATAAAAAGCATTTTATTATGTCTAAATGTTTTGTTATTTTTACTGGTGCTAAGACTAAAAATGGTAGAACTGAATTATTAGGTAAACATGTCTTTATTACTTCTTCTAAAAATCCTTGGAAAGATTTAATGGATGAATTTTGTAAAATATATGACTTTGAAAAATTAGAAACTATTAATTTATTAAGTGATTCTGGTTCTTGGATTATTTCAGGTAAATCCGAACTTAAATTATATAGTAAAAATAATATTGTTGTAAATACTTGTGAGTTTCATGTTAAACAAAAAATTAATAGAATGACTACTGATAAAGAACTTAGAAAACTATTTGTAAAAGCTATATATGAAGAATGTGATAAGAAAAAATTTATCTCATTAGCTGATGAATTAATTGAAAACAAACCAGATAATAGAAAAGAAAAATTAACTGAATATAAAGATTATATTACCAAACATTGGACAAGCATTATTAATATGAAAAATTGTGATATTAAATCTTCAATGGAATCTCATATTTCACATTGTGTAGCTGAACACTTTGGGTCAAGACCTAAAGGCTATTCAAAAGATAATATTGAACATTATTTAAAACTTCAAGAAGCTAAGTTAAATGGTATTAATATTTTAGACTTATATTTAAAATCTTCTTGTAATGATAATGATTTCATTTACAATGAAAAAGAAATAAACTTTTCTCTTTTCGATAAGTCTATTTCTTATTTACCTGTACGTTCTTCTAAAAATCCTACTTCTATTCTACTTCACAATATTGCTTATAACTAGTTTTTCCGAAACATTTTTACACTATCTTATCTTGTCATCATATATTTGTTGATTTTAAAAAATATATAAAAGATAGTTGTGAATCTATCTTTTTTTTGATATAATTATATAAGAAAATACGATGCCGAAAACGGAAATGGAGATGCAAAACGTGAAAACAATTTCGATTAATAATAGAAGATATATAGGTAGCAAAGCACGGATGATTGATTTTATTGAAAATACTATAAAAAAAGAAAAAATTGAATTTTCTTCATTTTTTGATTTATTCGGTGGAACTGGCATAGTTGGTGATTTTTTTAATAATCAAAAAACTAAAATATATGTTAATGATTTGTTGAAATCTAACTATTTATCTTATCTATCGTGGTTTGGCAATGAAAAAATAGATAAAAACAAAATAAAATTGTATATAGAAAAATATAATTCACTTTCTGACTTAGAAGAAAACTATTTTTCAATTAATTTTAGCGATACCTATTTTAGTAAAGATAATTGTAAAAAGATTGGTTATATAAGAGAAGATATTGAAACTAATTATCTTTCTAATAACTTAAATACAAGGGAAAGAGCAATACTTATAACCTCTTTATTGTATGCAATGGATAAAATTGCAAATACAGTTGGACATTATGACGCATATAGAAAAAATGGAGATTTAGATAAAAAGTTAGAATTATGCATGCTTGATTTAAAATCTAATACAAATAATAAAAATAATAAAGTTTTTAACGAAGATGCTAATGAATTAGTTAAAAATATAAAAGCAGATGTTGTTTATATAGATCCGCCATATAATTCAAGACAATATTCTGATGCATATCATTTATTAGAAAATGTTGCAATGTGGGAAAAAAATGAAGTACATGGTGTTGCCAAAAAAATGGAGAGAAATGGAATAAAGAGTAAATATTGTTCTGTATCGGCTCCACTTGCTTTTAAAGACTTAATTGAAAATATAAATGCGAAATATATAATTGTTTCGTATAACAATATGGGTACTAAAGGAGCTGGCAGATCACAAGCAAAAATTAGTGATGAAGATATTATGAATACTTTGAGAATGAAAGGTAAAGTCAAAGTATATGAAACTGATTTTAATCAATTTAATACAGGTAAAACACATATTGACGGTCATAAAGAAAGATTATTCGTATGCAAGGTTGGAAAAACCACAAAGAAAAAACAAAAACAAGAAGTTTCAATAATTGATAAAGTTAAATCTCCACTAAACTATACAGGAGGCAAGTATAAACTATTAAATCAAATAATACCTATTTTCCCAACTGATATAGATTTATTTATTGATTTATTTTCTGGTGGTTCTAATGTAGGGGTTAATGTAAATGCCAAGAGAATTGTATGCGTTGATAAGCAAGAAGAAATAATAAGAGTTATGGACTTATTTAAGAAGTATGAAGATGGATTTATTATTAATTCATTAGAAAAAATTATTGAAAAATATCAATTAAGCAATTCATTATTAAATGGTTATGAAGTTTATAATTGTACTAGTGACAAAGGACTAGGTTCTTATAATAAGTCTAGATATTTAGAATTAAGAAAAGATTATAATAGTATGAAAAGTAATACTACTGAAAAAGATTTATTATTTTTAACACTTGTTATTTATGGATTTAATAATCAAATTAGATTTAACTCTAATGGTGAATTTAATATGCCAGTTGGTAAAAGAGATTTTAATAATTCTTTAAGAAAAAATTTAAAGAATTTTATAACAAAACTTAAAACCAAAAATATTGAATTTATAAAATCAGACTTTAGAGAATTTGCAATTGAAACAACAAATAATACTTTAGTATATTGTGATCCCCCATATTTTTTGGGAACAGCTAGTTACAATGAAAATGGTGGGTGGACAGAACAAGATGAAATAGATTTATTAAATTATTTATCAATTTTAGATAGTAAAGGTATTAAATTTGCTTTATCAAACGTTATCGAACATAAAGGAAATAAAAATAATATTTTGGATGCATGGATAAAAAAACATAATTATAAAGTTCATATTATTGATTGTGATTATAATAATTCTAATTATCATAAACAGACTGGTAATGTTTTGAAAACAACTGAAATATTAGTGACAAATTATTAAAAGATGACTTATCTTTCAAAGTCATCTTTTTCTTTGCTTAAATCTAATTTTTCTAAATCTTCATCATCTAGAATATCATCTTTATACATATCATTAACTACATTAATATATTTATCGTCTTTATCGTACCAATTGTGTAATTTGCTATATAAGAATGATATTAGTTTATCAAATTTTTCTTTCCAATAATTAAGAGTACTTTTTATATCAGTAATAATATAGTTTAATCTAGATATTTCTTTATCTTATTCTTTAATAATATTATTTAAAGATTCAACTCTTAAGTTAAATGCTTTATTATTTTCGGTAAGAGTTCTAATCTTATTATTCTTTTCTTTTAATTGTTCATTAGCTGGATTGTCAACACTCATAAGTAGTCTTGAAATCATTTTACCATTAGCATTAGTTGTGTTTATTTCATCATTAGCACAGTCTAGGTAGGCATTATTTTCTTCTAAAAAAGTCATTAACTTTTCCCAGTCAAAGATACTTCTTGTTATTCTATCTAGTTTTAAAGCCACGATAGTATTGATTTTTTTACTCTTAATATCTTCTTTTAATCTTTCAAATTCAGGTCTTAAATTGCCTGTTTTGGCACTTATTCCAGCATCTTCATAATAATCTACTATTTCATAATTTTTGAACTTACAAAATTGTTCTAATCGTTCTCTTTGCTCTGGAAGACTAAAGCCCTCACGTGCTTGATCTTCTGTACTAACTCTCATATAAAGTCCATATAATTTTTTCTCACTATTCATTAATTGTTTCAACCTCCGTTTCTTCTTTTGGTATTTTTATTACAAAACCAGTTGTTTGAGGAGTGAAACTCATAAATTCTTCATTATTAACTTTAAAGTATTCATTTTTTTCTAGGTTATTTAATGTTTTATCATCATTATACATTAATACCATTTTGTATTCATTCATGGCATATATTCCAAATATCATATAATTTCTTTGTGTTCTCTTAAAATGTCTATTATTTCTTTTGAAAATGGTAATAATAATCTTGGCGTTGGGTTTTCCTTTTTTATATAATAACTTCCAAGTGGAGATACATCTTCGGCAAAAAACCAAAATTCTATATCTTTTTCTTTTCCAAAATCTTGTTCAATGTGTTCTCTATATTCTGGTATATTATCAATATGAGATAAAAATACCTTTTTAAAATTATCGTAGTATTGTTGTAAATTACTTGTGTTTTTTATTTCATCATGGACAATAATTTCTGATTTTGTTTTTAATTCAGAATTGATTTTATTTTGCATTTTTCTTTCAATAAAACTTTCTTGAATTTTAAAATCACTGCCTTTTTTTCTTGTGTTTTTATAGCTGTCAAATTCAAAATGTTCAATAGCTACTATTTTATTATCATATATGGATAAAATATCTGGTCGTTCATATATACCCATATAGTGGAATAACTTATTGACTTCTTGTTGGTCAAAATCTGAATATGTAATTGCAGTTCCTTCTTTAGATAGATATTTTTGTATAATCATTTCTAATTCACTCATAGCACCCATCCTTTCTAAAAAAAGAGATAAAAGTCCTAGAAATATCTACTACCTTTATCTCTTTAACTTTGCTATTAATAAATTGTGTACTTCCAAATCAATAACCCCCATTAAAAAGATTTGGCAGGTAAATAACCCCTTGTTTTGCCTAATATAATAAAGTTTTTAAGAGAAAAAGTCAATATCTGTCGTTTAAATAATAATGATTAAGCCATATTCTTGATATAATCTTCTAATTCTACGAGTTTAATCTTTCTATTTAGATTACCTATATAAATATCAGTAGAATAATTAAAGGCTAGAAAAGTAGTATTATTTACAACGATTTTATGAGGCTCAATGTAGTTTAAGTTTGTATTGTTAATTCTTTTGATACTTCCATTAGTAATGGTAGGAGTAACGTGGCAGAACTCACAAATAAACTCAATACGTTGTTTCAAACTTTTTTCCATTTCTAACTCTTGTGTAGTAAACTTTATCATAATTAACACCATCCTTTCTTTGGGATGATTTCTATGTATTTCCAAGCCTACGGGAGTTCGGAACACAAAAAAATCAATCCGAACGGATTGATTATATGTTAAGTTCAAACATAAAAGTTCGAACAGAAACGTCACTGGAGCGATAACAAAGGTTATTTGAAACTCTAGAGAAAGTTAATAAACAACTAATCATTAAAAACATTATAGCATATTTTCATTAATATTTTGTTTATTTTACTTAATTTAAGAAAAAAATATTTAATATGTGTTATAATTATATTAGCAAAGGAGGAAAAAATATGGATAATGGCAAAGATTTTATGAAAAGCCCTGAAATGATTGCAATGTTAGAACAATTAAGACATGATATTGATGCTGACATTGAAAGAAGAAAAATGGCCTATATAGGAAAAGATGGTAAAGATTATTATGATAAACAAGATTTAGACACTGCCAATAAAGCATATATTGAAACAATGTATAAGTTTATTGGCAGAGACGGACGCGAATATAGTACAAATGCTGAATTAAAAATGGCTAATCAGGAAACTATTTTTTCTAAGATGGAAACAAATAATGATTCTTCCTATGAAGATATAGAATCATCTCGCAAAATGAGATAAATTTTAAGATGACTACAATCAAAGTCACCTTTTTTTGTTTAAATCTAAATCTTTAATTTCTTCAACATCTAAAATATTATCTCCATAAATATTATTAACTATATCAATATATTTATCGTCCTTATAAAACCAAGTATAAATTTTCCAAAAGGAAAATCTATAGATAAATATTCTAAAAATGATATAAACGCTATCAACAAAACAATACTTAATAAACCATTAAGATCATTAGATGGAAACACACCAAAAGAAGCTTTTATCAAAGTATTTGATGAAGATATATTTAATAAATTATTTTAACAGGTACCTGTTAAAATAATTTGCTGCAAGGGAACATTAAAAACTGCAATAAGTTTTAAAAACGGAATTTACCTCCGTAATTTTAGTGTGCAATAATTTGCAATTATTTTAATAAATTTAAATACTTATTTCCGCTTTTTCATTTTTTTACGGAAATAAGTATTGTATTTCAAATATTTACATAAAAAACTGAATTTAGTTTAAAAATTTGCGTAATTATTAACAAATTTATAATTTGTTACAAAATATACTAAAATTTATGTTATAATATTACTCAAATATCGATCTTTTTTTGGGGGGGATAAAATGGAAAAATTAGATGAAATAAGAAAATCATTAGATTTTTATGTTAAATCAAATGAATTAAAAAATAAGATTATCGATGAGTCAAATAATTATAGTGTAGCTGATCACTTATTTGGTAGTATGATATTAGCAATCGCTATTGATTCAGAATTTAAAGAAACAAATAATTTATCAAAAATATATAGGATGTTGTTTCTTGCTGAATTTAGTAATTTATATCCTAATTACGATTTTGAAAATTTAAAATTAGGAAAACAATATGTTTGCGAAATAATAGAAGCAAGAGATATGAATATTGAAGATGGTAAATTAGTATTTAAGTATAAAATGTTAGACTTTTTATTAACTAAATTAATTAAAGATAAAGAAAATAATATTTCACCATCAGAATTAGTCAAAGAAGGAAGTATAATTATATCTTCTCTATGTAGTAAACAACCTTCTGAATGTGAAGAAATCTTTAAATTTTATTATCTTAACTTTAGATTAAAAAATAAAGTAAGAACTGGTTGGGATAGTAAACATTGGAATGTTAAGTCTAACAGAATTGAAACAATATCTGAACATATAATCGGAACTTTAAGTTTGGCAATGGTATTAAATTCTGAATTTGAATATAATTTAGATATTGATAAAGTATTAAAAATGCTAACTATACATGAAACTGGTGAAACATTAATTGGGAATATTACACCATTTGATGGAATTACACCTGAGAAGAAAAAAGAAATTGAACATCAAGCTATGATAGATGCTTTAGGCAATTTAAAAGAAAAAGATAGTCTATTAACTTTATTATATGAATTCGATGAGCAAGAAACACCAGAAGCTAAATGTTCACATTATTGTGATAAAATTGAAGCCGACTTACAGGCAAAGATTTATCAAGATAAAGGAATGCATCACTCATTAGATGATCAAAAAAATAATGTTGTTTTTAATAGTTCAAAAGTTCAACAAATGGTAAAAGATGGGGCAAAAGATGCATTTGATATATGGTATGAATGGGATAAAACTATATATATTGGTGATAATAAATTTCCAGAATTTATAAATATTTTAAAAATTGCTAGAGCCAATGATTTGCTACATTTAGATAAAGTAGTAAGAGAACGAATAAATCTTACAGGTGAAGAACATTACTTTTTATCACAAGAATTAACTGATACTATTCAAGAATTATATAAAGATGATAATATAGATTCTATTTATTTGACAAGTTATCAAGATTCAAAACATAGTAAAGGAACATTAAATATAGTAGTTTTATTAGAATCAAGGGTAGATTATTATACTTATGACCAATTAATGGAAAAATTAAATTCAAAAATAGCCATGGATAATAAAACAGGTGTTAATGTTGCGTTTGACTGTGATTATGAAAATAGATATTCAATAACTGCTTTGAATCCTAGTGAAGTACATAGGGTTGAAGAACTTGTTGAATCTACAATTTTATTTGATAAAACAGGAAGATTGAATAAAGTAAAAAAAGTAATGAAGAAATATGGTCATTTATATGGTTTCTATTTAGTAGATTATGTTCCGCCTGTTGATGAAACAATTTCTCGTAAATTAGCTAAAATAAAATAAAGATGACAATAAGTTTTATCTTTCAAAGTCATCTTTTTCTTTGATTAAATTTAAATCTTCAATATCATTGTCATCAATAATATTATCTGCATACATATCGTTAACTACATCAATATATTTATCGTCTTTATCATACCAATTATGTAATTTACTATATAAGAATGACTTTAGTTTATCAAATTTATCTTTCCAATAATTAAGAGTACTTTTTATATCAGTAATAATAGAATTTAATCTAGATATTTCTTTATCTTTTTGTTTAATGATATTATTTAAAGATTCAACTCTTAAATTAAGTGCTTTATTATTTTCAGTAAGAGTTTTAATCTTATTATTCTTATCATTTAATTGTTCATTAGCATTAATCAAAGTATTAGATAGAGTTTGTATTTTATCATATTCCTTATTTGTACTATCAACTTGATTGA
>CAMLYN010000008.1 GCA_946491675.1 uncultured Mycoplasmatota bacterium
TATTTTTTTTAATAAGTTTAGTAAGATAAGTCCTAGGAATATTATTATCAGTAACTTCTTTAGTAGTCAAATAATCATTTTTAAATAAATTTAAAATCCTATTTTCATATTCCATATTTATTTTCCTTTCACACTTAAATTATATCATATTTAAGTGTGTTTGAAAATATATATTTACTCAAATCGATTAAATCTTTCTTCTCGCTCATTTTTTTCATTTATACAACAAACATCTATCTTTTTCAAAATAATATAATGTTCTTTCTTACCCATATTGGCGATAATTGGATTGTTATTATTTTGCATTTGTAAGAAAAGATTTTCTCTTTCCTTCAATACTTCTGAATATTCTCCTGACCAAGAGTTTGGATATACATTTGCTATAATGTTTTTCATTACTACGTTATTATTGTAATAATTTTCTATAATATATTTACCTAACTCACTCCATACATAATAACCTTTTTCTTTATCAAAAACATATGGTTCCATAATATATGATAATTCTTGTATCCTTTTATTTTCTTTTATCCACTCAATTAATTTGCTATCTTCTATATAGGATAAAACATTAGGATTAAGGTTAAAACTCCTTCTAAAAAAGTAAATTTTCTCCCAATTTGGTTTTTCTTTATAATCAATAAAAATATTTAAAAATTCTTTAGGATAAAGTTTAATTAATGGTATTAATATTCCTTTGTATGAATAAAATGTTACGTATTTTTCAGAAATTAATGAGTTAATATGTTGAAAAATTATTCTTGCTTCTATTATACCAGCTTCTTTTGAAAAAGAAGATTTAATAAGCTCTGAAATAATATATTCATCATGGTTATTTCTAACGTTGTCTAATTGACTATAATCTAATAGAGTTAATCGTTTCCTAATATAAGACATTAATAATTCATCAGCTTTATTTCTTCTTGTAATTTCAAATAAACTCATTAAAACAGTTGACTGAACGATGGTGGTATTAGGTAATGTATCAAAAAAACGGGTAACTTCATCTGTTGATAATTCCATTAAATACCATTCAATTTTTCCTAAATCATTTTCATTAAATGCACCTAGTTCAATTGTTTTTTCAATTCTTCTAATATCTATAGATGATAGTTGATAAGATAATTGCAAATACAAATAATTTTTATTATATTTTGGATCTTCAACTATTCTATCTAGTAAATTGGAGCATTCTTCTTGATTTTCTTTATAATATAAGCCAATAAGATTTGACAATATTTCTTTAAAAATATGTTCATTACTTTCATTAATTTTATCTAATAAGATATATATTAATTCATCCTTATCTTTAAAATTTTCATACAATCCTTTAGTGAAAAAGCTAACTCGATATAATGAACAAGTGTCATCAAATAATAAAATATTTGATTCAAAGTTTTCTTTATCCAATCCTATTTCTTTTCCTAAATTATAAATTATATCATTAATTTGTTTATCATTATCAGTTATATCTTCTAATCCTAAATATATTTTTGCATGTTTATTAAAAAAGGCGGTAACTTTATCAGAAATAGTAACTGGTTGTACTTTATCTATTAATTTATCAATACGATTCATTAATTCTCTAGAAATTCTTTCCGAATCGAAATGTTTAATTGCAAGTAACGAAATCCAAATTCTTGGCCAACTTTTAATAATTATATTTTCTTCTACTATTGTCTCTAAAATATCATAAAAACCAATAGAGGCTAAATTTCTAAAATTAAACGCTAAAATTTCTTTTATATCCTCATAACAAATATCATGATATAAAAAATTTCTACAATAACTTAATGCTTCTTCATACCAGTCTTTACCATTAGGTTCAAGCCCGTAGTCTCTTATTTGAGAACCACAATCTAAAAGTGGGGAAGCAAAGAAACTTCCATAATGTAAAATTTCATCTATTAGTTTTAAACCTATTTCTTTCCTATCTTTTTTTGAAGATTGGAGTAACTCAGATATTACTTCCAGTCTAACACTTAATTTAGCATGGGTAGAAGATAAATATATATGAAAAAAGTTATATAAAACATCTCTAACAGAATTATAATTTTCATTAGTTTTCTCTGTTTGCGCGATTTTTATTATCAATTCTATTGCTCTTTTAAATGTTTTTTCATCAAAGGCAATATAACCAAATATTCTTACCCATTCGTAAAATTGTTTGTTATTTCTTGTAAAAAATGATTGTTCTGTTATATTTTCTATTCTTTGCAAAACTAATTCAGGATTTAAAATGGTAATACACTTAATTTTTTCCATCAAACTTTCTTTTGCGTCAATTAAATCTTCATCACTTAATGAATAAAAATACTTTTTTGCAATTACCTGTGCTTCATCTGAAGAATGTAAAAATTTTAATCTTCTAAAAAAAGATATACATAATCTTTCATTTTTACTTATTAATCTCATTATATGTTCAGCGGGAATTTTTTTTAGACAGTCTATAGCTAGTTTATTTGCTAATGCATGTGGCAATATTGCACGCATATTTTCTCTTTTCTGAACAATTTGTCTACATCTCAACTCTTCTACTTTACCAAGCACATTTATTGCTGAGATAGATATTAAGTCTGAAATAATGTTTAATTCATTTTTTTCGTCTTCTACATCATACGAAATGTCAAAAGAATAGAATAAGGAACATGCCTCTCCGACTTTTAATAACTCTTTATCAATTTCAATTCCTTGAAAAAACAATCTATTAAAAAGTTCATCATAATTGAGTACACCTATATTCTTTTGAGTTGAAATAGATTTAGATAGATATAAAGCAATTCTAAAATTACCATCTGAGCACTTAACTATTGTATCAACATTAATATCTGAAATGTTTTTAAACTTCCTTTTAATTAATTGTTTTAACACTCCGTCAGAGGTTGTACTTAAATAATAATTGTTAGAATCTACGTTATCGTCTTCCTTTACATCATACTCAATTGTCATTAAGCTTATTTTACTGTTGTGTCTTTGACATAATTCAGTCAGCTTATTATGCATAGTAGCTTCACAATTGTCCACGATAAGTATGACTCTTTTATCAAGTGTTTGTAAACGTTGAATAAATGTTATAGGATCTGGTTGTAAACTATCACCTATATCACCATAGATAACCATTTCTTTATTAAGTGGATTATTACCTATTGTATTATCAAATAATGCTTGTGCCAATCTTGTTTTACCAACACCTGATAACCCGGCTAAACGTATTGAACTTTTCGGAATTAACAAGGTATTTCTTATTTCATTTATTCCATCTACTAAACGTATCTGATTTTCCTTACTAAAATCATTACGATATATTACCGATTCTTCATCCATTATAAACGGTTGCTCTTCTTCGCTTTTGTTAGACCAATTATGATATGTACACCAACCATTAGTATTTTTACCATTCTTATCATTAACCCAACAAATTAAAGAAGGATATTTATTAACCCAGGTTGCAATTTTATTAGAATCATAAAAATCTACCAAAATTGTATTTTCTAGTTTTTCTTCTTTCAAAATTTCTTTCATACACTTGATTCTGCTCGAATACGTAATATCTGTTGTATCAGCCATACCACTTACAATAATATATGCACCATTTATCTCTGCTAAGTTTTTAATGGAGTCTCTTAAATAACCTTTTTTAGTTCTCATTTCTCGTTTTATTTCACCAGGAGACATTTTAGGTTTTTTTACTTGAAAGATGGTATTATTCATAGGAATAAAGCTTCTTGTATCAGTTACTTTAGTAGCATTCACTTTTACATCAATCCCATTATCTTTTTCATCTTGATTCCCACCATATGAAACGCAACATGTATCATTTCCAATCTCATATAATTGTGCTTCACATAGTTTTCCTACCAAAATTCTTAAATCAGAATCATTTAAATTTTTTATATCATCTTTTGTTACATCTAACACATTAAACACCTCCGAGTTTTTGCTTTAATATTTATTATACAACATAAAACTCATTATTTAGAGATTATTAATTAAAAACATAAAATTATGTCTAAAATTAATTAATGCTATTACTCTTTTATCCTAATAAAAACGATTAAATCACCAATGACTTAATCGCAATTAAAAAACTAAACAATATTAATATAGCACTTATATTCATACTCCACATCATATTTTTTAGTGTATTTACTATTTATTCCTCTAGTAATAGTAAGGGTATCATTTATTAGACAACAAGGTGAATTGGAGTAACACTAACTCCCTGTCCAAAAGCCGTTGTCGCAAGTTCAACAGGACCTACTTGATCTAAAGAAAATAAGATCCCAGAAGCTTCTCCATTCAAATCAACTCCTGTTTTCTTTCCAAAACCAAAATTTTTAATATACTTAAATAAAGTTTCTTTTCCGAGACGTTGTCCTAAAACAACAAAGCCAGGGTTCCTTGGTATCTAGCAAGAGATACTTTTGTCTTAAAAAATTATTGTCAAAAGACAATCTCAAGCTATAATCTCTATTTGTAATTTTTGTTTTTGTTTTTTCATCTTTATTATTCATGTTTGAATTATTATTATCTTTTTTGTTATAATCGAGTTCCATTTCTTGATCTGGTGTTTTAAAGTTAAATATCATTTGTAATTTCAAATGCTTGCGGTCGTTATTTATTTTGCTAACAAAAACTTTATCAATGAACAAATCAAAGTATTTACCAATATTTTCTTTTATATTTAATTTTGGAGTTAATAGTTCTCTTATATTATTAGCAATTTCTTCATAATATGATGGGGTTTCTCTATTTGTTTCACGTTCAATTAAATCTCTTTTTAATGTTGAAATTGTTTCTAATATCTTCTTGTTTTTTTCCATAAATTCTTCATCTGAAATCATTTTTCTTAATGACATATCTAATAATCTTTCTTTATAAGTTTCTTGCTCTTTTAATTTTTCTTTTAAAGTTTCTATATTATCATTATCATTGGTTTCTTTAATTAAATGTATATAATCTGTTATTATTGTATTTAATAATTTTTCTTTATTATCTATAAATTTTTCTAATACCTCCGTAAATATTTCATCAAGATGTTTTTCAAATAATCTAGGAGTAGCACAACCTTTGATTCCATGCCTTAAATATTCATTACATTGCCAAACTGGATTATCTTTTCTTTTGCAACTTGCACTCCTAATAAAGGTTGTGTTATGCTCCATACAAAATATTTTTGATGTATATTTTCTATTTTCTAAATAAAACTCCTTATTCAATACATTTTTATTCCAAATATTATTTTTCTTTTTATATATTTCATTACACTTATCCCATAATTCTTCGGATACTATTGGTGGAATATTACCATTTTTATCTTTTTCAACTATCCACTCACTTTCTGGTTTTGCAACTTTTTTATGAGTTTTATAATCTTGAACTTCGGTTAAAT
This sequence comes from uncultured Mycoplasmatota bacterium, assembly GCA_946491675.1. The sequence goes on from CAMLYN010000008.1 coordinate 5,393, forward strand.
TTGCTGTATAAAAACCTTTATACCTAGGATTCTTTAACATCTTCTTTAATGTTACATCACTAAATACTTTCCCCTTTCGTGTGCAATAACCATTTTGTGCTAAAGTTTCTCCAATTTTTTTAAAGCCATATTCACCTGTTGAATATAAATCATATAACATTTGAACTGCCTTTGCTTCACTTTCAATTATAGTTAATTTCCCATCTTTTTTGTTATAGCCATAAAGTCCACCACCACCAACTTTTCTATCTTTAACGCTTCTTCTAACTCCAAATTTTACTCTTTCAGATAATTTTCTGACCTCGTCTTGAGCCATTGATGCCATAAGAGTTAATCTAAATTCACTATCTGGATAAATGGTGTTTATATTATCAGATATAAAAAACACTATAACACCATACTGCAATAATAATTGTGTATATTTTATGCTATCAATCGTATTACGAGCAAACCTGGATACCTCTTTTGTTAGAATCAGGTCAATTTTCCCTAATCTCGCATCTTCAATCATTCTTAAAAATTCTTCTCTTTTATATACCTGTGTACCCGAAATTCCTTCATCACTATAACTGGCAACATGAGTCCAACTTTTAACATTGTCAATCATATCATTAAAATAATTAACTTGGTTTTCCAAAGAGTTTATTTGATCATCTTTATCTGTAGAAACCCTACCATAATCAGCAACTTTTAAATCCATGTCATATATTGTTTTCCCAAGTATTAATTCTTGTCTCGCTTTGATTATATCCATTTTGCTCTCCTTTCTTATATTTTTACGATTTTTCTTCCAAAATAATTTTGTCCATTTTTTTAATTAATAGTTTTTGCATTTTACTATATATAGGATAGGATATTACTTTTTTTTCTAAAAGTTCCTTATTAAATGACATTCTTAATTTTAAAATGAGGTACTCCTTAGGCAATTCTTTCGAATCTGTAAAAAATTGTAATTCTTCAATCGTATTTTTATTCAAAATCATTCCCTCCTCACATTAAGATTATTAAATTCTAAACAAAAAAGAACTCAAATACTGAGTTCTTACAAAATTCGCTAGTAAAAACTCAATATTTTCTTAATGAAAGAGAGTACCTCTATAAATCATTATTTAAAATATTAAGTTTTCAAATAACAATTTATATTATTAAACACTTTGACTTTTTTTAAAAGTCTGTATTTGATTAGCTATATCAAAACCACTTAAAGTTAATCCTAGTGATATAACTAAAGTTTTTTCTTTAAAGTAAGTTTCATTATCATACCTAATTATTACCTCACTAAACACATCTAGTTTTTCATTAAAATTCAGTTTTTCAAATTTTGATGCAATTTCTTTATCTTCTTTATCCAGATAAATACCTATCACATTACCATTGTATTCATAAGCGTCTTTACTATCAGTAGCACCATTGTATAGCATAGCAAAATATTGCAACAAAATAGTACAAGCATTTTTTGAAAGTCCAATTACCTCCGAATCAAATATTGTCATATCATCATCTTCTACCAAGTCTGGATTAGATTCATTTTTATCATTTATTTGATTATTCTAAATATGAACTAGGAAAAATGTATATTCATACTTATGCTTTGATTGAATTTGCAAAATATTATAAAGTATCCATTGATTGGCTTTGTGGTAAAACAAAAAATTCGAACATTAAATAGTCGAATTTTTTATATTAATTGTTTATCACTACTAACGTTTTAGTTTTAGAACTTTACTTTGATTCAAGCCTTGTAAATCTTGAGGAATAAATATACCATCTTGCATTATTAATTCATCATCAAAAAATATTTGTCCACCACCATTTTCCTTTTTATGGATTTGAACCATATCCCAATGTATACCAGAACTATTACCATTATTGCTAGTTGGATGACTTGCTCCTAAGGCTAAATGTATAGATCCTAACATTTTTTCATCATAAATAATATTTTTAACAATTTTAGTTATTTTAGGATTAGTTCCAAATGCAAATTCACCTACATATCTTGCTCCCGAATCAGTATCTAATATTCTATTTAAATCACTTGTAGTACTGCCAGATTCAGCATTTACAACTTTACCATGTTCAAAATCTAACCTAATGTTTGAAAAAGTAATGTCTTGATATAATACATCAGTATTATAAGTAATTGTTCCATTTACACTATCAATTTCTGGCGCTATAAAAACCTCTCCATCTGGTAAATTTATTTTACCATTACATATAACAGATTTGTACCTTCCAATTTTAAAACTTAAATCTGTGGTTGGTGTAATAATATGAACATTATTAGCATTATCCATTCTCTGTTTTAAAGGAATCATTAATTGTCCCATTTCTTCGTAATCGGCTAAAACAGTATCAAAATAAAAGTCTTCAAAGGCTTCAGTACTCATGCCAAATTTTTGGGCGAATACTTTTGATGGGTACCTAACTGTAACCCATTTAGTTTTTGGTAATCTAATATCCCAATGAACTGGCTTATAATATAAATTGTGATATAAATTCCATTTTTTTGGAGGTATATCACTTAATTCAAACATATTATCATCATCTTTTATTTCTATGTATACATCCATATTTGACATTAATGTTGATTCGAATTCGGTTTGAATACCAATTTGTCTTTCAGTGATATTATGCAATAGTTTTCTTTGAATATCACTTTCTTTTAGTAATACAAATGGTAAAGCACCTATTTCATAACATTTTTCTACAATATTATTTATTAATGGTGCACAGCTCTTACTTGATTCAATAAGAACACACTCACCTTTTTGAATTTCACAAGAATGATTAACTATTAAACTACCTAATTTATCTAATCTAGGATCTATCATATTTATCTTCTCCTACTCTTTGCATCTAAATTATCAAAACTAGCACCCATATTCATTATAAATTCTTCTTCGTTTCGTGGATCTGCACCCACATAATCTTTTGTTACTGGTATACCGGAAACATAATCTGTATATCCATAAGGTCTTTGTATCATAGATGCATGACCTCCACTCAATTTCATTACTGCTGTTGGCAAATCCATAATTTCTCTTAAAGGTGCTATACCAGACATCACAATATTAGTGCCATCAAAATCAATAGAATCATATAAAACACCATAATTAGAAACTAAGCTTAAAATTGCTTTATAATCATCTTTTGGACTATTAATTGTATAAAACATATTAGGTTCTAATAATTTCATACCAGCATCTTTAAAAGCTCTCATTAGTGCTATTGGCACTGCTATATTAAAGTCTGCTGGATCTGATCCGACATTATCACATTTTCCATCAACTAGAGAAATTTCAGCATCTGTTACTTCCCATCCATACAAGCCTTGTTGACAATACATTTTAACCAATCTTTCAACTTGTTTTTGATACTTTGGAAATAAATAATCAGTAGAGAATTGCGATTGATATTGCAAACCACTACCTTTAGGTAATGGTTTTACCTCAAAACCGACTCCAGATACTCTAGTATAATTAGCTTCGCCATATCCTATATTCAAAGGAGTTTCTTTATGAACTATAATCGGATTAGAAAATTTTGCTTGAATTCCAAATCGTTCTGATAAGATATTATCTATTACTTCGGCTTGTAATTTTCCCATTAGTTTAACTACGATTTGACCAGTTTCTTTATTAAACATTGCTTCTAAATCAGGATTTTCATCATTGATTATTTCAAGAGCCCTAATTAAATTTATTTGTTGGGATTTATCATCTACCTCTATAGTAGTTTGAAATAAAGGATTAATAAAGGAAACTTTTTTAAAATCAACTGGCTCTTTTCCAATAAATTCTCCACATTTTGCACTCAAGCCAGTTATTATGCCAATTTCTCCAGATGATAAATTATTTGCTTTCTTTTTTGTAAATCCATCTATAACACTTAATGTTCTTACTCTTTCCGCCTTACCATCTTGAGTTGGAATTTCTTCTCTATTTTCAATTTGCCCAGAAAGCATCTTGACATATAACTCTCTAACCTCATTTTCTCGTTTTACTGTATATACATATCCAGAATAGTCATCTGTTTTCGCAGGAGTAAAAGTAGGCAAATATTTGTCCATTGCATCTATTAAATATTTCATTCCTTCATCTAATAAAGCACTGCCTCCATATACACAAAATAATGATCCATTTAATGCCAACTCTTTTATTTTTTCTTCCAAATATTCATTACTCATTTGTTCATTATTAACATATTTGTCCATAATTGAACTATCTAAATCGGCTAAGGTTTCTATAATTTCTTCTGTTGATGGTATTTTATATATTAATCCACCTTTTACACTTTCATCTTGTTCAACTATAATTTTAGGTATAACTCGACTATCAAGTTTAGTTTTAATTTCATCTAACACTCTTTGATAATCTGCACCTAATCTATCCATTTTGTTTATAAATATTAAAGTTGGTACTCCCTTTTCTTTTAACATATTCCATATAACTTGTGTTTGTGGTTCTATACCCTCAACACCAGATATTACTAAAATGGCACCATCTAAAACATTTATTGCACGTTCTACCTCTGCTGAAAAATCAACATGACCTGGAGTATCAATTAATTGAATTATTTTATCTTTTAAAGGTATAGTAACTAAAGAAGCCTTTACTGATATTCCTCTACTTTGCTCTATTTTCATATTATCAGTAGTAGTATTACCATGGTCAACTCTACCAGTTTCTTTCTTCACGTTTGTATGTACCAATAATTGTTCGGTTATAGTAGTTTTTCCTGCATTTGCATGAGCAAATATACCGAGTGTCATTATATTATTATTCATTTCAATCATCCCCCCCTAGAAAGTAGTTTTATAATTTCATTTTCTAAAATATAATTTCCTTTTTTTAATAAATCATTCAAATTGTTTGAGATACAATCATTAATTTTTTTGTTTAATCTATCAATATTTTTTTCTGATAATTCCTCAAGTTTTAATGAAAAAGCACTATTATCTTTAACTAAATAAAAACTATTATTTATTAAATCTATCCATAAAGGAAAATAAATTGACTTAGTTTTCAAAAATGTATTAGTAGAAAAATTGTCAAATATATTTGTATGAATTATAAGATTATATCCTGTTTTTCTGTATACTCTTTTTATGATTTCTCTTAACTCTACTATATTTATATTAGAATCAAGATTATTTTCTATGCTTCTGCCATCATCAAGTAAGCAACAAAGATTAACTTTCTTTATACCATACGTTCTTAACATATCAAGGGTTGATAACACCTGATTAATGTTTTGCCTAGTAACTGTCATTTGTACTGTAACATTTTTATTATTACTTTGCAAATAATTTATTGTCCGTAAAACATTTTTATATGCATGACTATTTCCTCTAATGTCATTATGATAATCTTCTAATCCATCTATACTCAAGTTATAATCATCAACATAATTACAAATTTTTTTATTAAGTATCATACCATTAGTAAAAATTGATGTTATCATTCCTTTTCGTTTACAATACTCTAGCATTTTTATTAAATTAGAAGAAACTGTACATTCTCCACCTGTTATCATAATTTTTTTAATTCCGAGGTCTTGTAATTTATCTATTGTTATTTTAAATTTTTGAAATATTTTATCAGAATTTTCGTAATCGTTGTTACCAGCATTCATATAGCAATGCTTACAATACAAATTACATTTATGGGTAATAATTATGTTCACATCATTCATTGTTTTTTATCACCTCATTTAAAAATGCAATATAATCAATTATTTGATATGGGCATTGATCAAGATATTCAATTAATAATATTTCATTATACTCAATAAATTTCTTATATTCTCTTTTGTTTTTGCATTTAAACAAAATTTCTTTTAAATTATTATTTTTTAAATTACCAATAATAATCTTTGGATTTTTAATCTCAACACAATAAACATTTCCATTAGAATCGATATAAATATTTCTTGGAATATTATTACCATAAGTTCGATTACTATTTTTATTATTCAAATAAATATTATATGGGCAAGAATAAATTAAGTTTTTATCAATCAATATATTTGAGAAATTAATATATTCATTTTTTGAGTTTTTGCTTATCATAGCCAATGAATTATTAACTTTATCTATTTGATGCATACTATAGTCAATTTTTAATAATATATTTTCATAATTATTAATAATTTCAAGTACTGACATCGCTTCATTGTATTGAAATGTTAATTCATAATAAAAGTCAGAATTATAGTTCATTTTGTTAAAACTTTTAACATTACAACTAATTATAGTATAGAATAAGTAGTTCATCTTTTTTAATTCATCAAAATATCCATCATTATAATTATCGATTTTTATAAATACAGTTATTTGATTAAATTCATATTTTATTAATTCATCATAAACATTCAAAATATCTTTTACATCACATACAATGTATATTCTTTGAATGCCAATTTCTTCCATTGATGATAAATTGTTTTGTAAAAAGTTGCAAAATAAACTTTTGTTATATTCAAGTGTTACCGATGCATTTTCTGTTTTTAAATATTTACTCATCATATAACTTACAGTTTGGCAAAGCATCTTTTATACTGTGGTATATTCCATAACTTATACCAAAGCACCCTGTGTTACAACCTTTAATTTTACAATCTTTGCACCCTTTCTTTGTTTTTCGTGTAATATTGTTAAATTTGTTTGCATTTTCACAATTCCATATTTGTGATATATCATCAGTTAATATATTACCCATCTTAAATTCTTCATATTTCAACATATCGCATGGGTAAACATCTCCATTAGAATCAACATTTATTCTTGTTTTGGCACAGTTACATTTTAATAGACTAAATTTATAACTGTCCTCATCTGTAAATTTACTATTTTTATACAATTCTTCATAAAATTTAAAACCATCTATTCCCATGCCTAATTTTTCAAATTTTGTATTTGTTTCGTGTTCTTTTATATAAATTAAATCTGTAAGTATTTTCTCATCTATTGTAACTAATTCAGTTTTTTTTCCACGTCCCATTGGTAACACTAAAATTGTTCCAAACGAAGTAGCCCCTTTTGAAGAAACATAATTATACATATCAATAATTTCATATTTATTTTGATTTGTTATAACCATTTGTGTTCTAAAATCCCATTTCATTTTATGGCATGTTTCTATTGCTGAAGTAGCTCCATCATAACTACCTCGCCCACGTAATCTGTCATTTAATTCTTTGTTTGTTGAATCTAAACTAATTTTAATTCTTATCAAATTTTTATTTAAAGATGATAACTTTTCTAAAAAGTCTTTTGTAATTCCTGTCCCATTAGAAACAATTTCTACAAACACTCCATTTTGATTAAATAGTTTCACACATTCAAATAACTGCTTTACTAAAGTAGGCTCTCCACCTCTTATAGATACATATTTTATACCATTAGATATTAATTTTTTTGCTATTTCAAGGCATTTATCATCATCTATTTTATTCTTATTACCTAATGCTGAAGCACTACAAAATACACAGTGAAGATTGCAATAATTAGTTATATCCCAAGTTGCATATAGAGGGTATGGTAATTTAATTTTTCCATTATTAATATAATGCTCATGTATAAAAACAAAAAAACCATCTGGTTGATAATCAAGTTTATCTTCCTCACACAATTCATTATATTTAATAAATAATTCACTTAATTTATTCAAATAAATCACATCCCTCAAAATATTGTAAGTATTCTTGAATATCATCTTTAGATTTTGAATTAATAATCTTAAATAGATAATCAAGAGCTATTTCATCTAACTTTAATACAACATTGGTTTTACAATTTAGAAAAAATCCGACTTTTTCATCTAAATCATCAGTTATATAATAAATTACATTTTTATTTAATTTCATTTAAACTACACTCCCCACATAAAATACAAGAATTTAAATCTCTTTTATATAAACTATTCTTAAAGATTAAAGCTCTTGCTCTACAGCCACCGTTGCATAACTCTTTCTTTGAACACTTTTCATTACATTTTAAATCACCATATAATTTATTCATATTTTCCCAACATGATAATAAACTGAAATCCTCATGGTTTATATTATCAAAAACAAATTGCTCTGTTATTAGACTTGGACACAAGCAAACATTTCCGTTAGACTTAATATATAAAAATCGTTTACCAACTCCACAGTCTGTGATTTTTAATTCCACATTTAATTCTTTATTGTTATATAAATCGTGAATTATTTGAACACTTTTAAATGTATTTTCATCTAATTGATTTGCTCTACCATTTGGTATAATCGCATCTAACACACATGGTAAATCCAACTTTTTTAGAAACATAATTGTTTCATTAATAGTTTTTTCATTATGGTTTCCTACCATAGTATTTACTGACAATTCTATACTGGTATTTTTTAATTTAGAAATATTATTTAATGTTTTTGATAGAGCACCGTTTACACCTCTAAATTCATCATGGACTTTTTCAATGTGTGAATCTATGCTTGTAATTACTTTTTTTACACAGTATTTATTGAGCAAGTTTATAATATCTTCTTTTTGGATTGTTAAATTAGAAAATATTGTTACTAGCATTCCTGCATCATATAATTTACTTAAAAGCAATTCTAAATCTTTATACAAAAGAGGTTCCCCACCTGTTAAATCAAACTGGTATACATTTAATTCAACAGCTTGTTTTATTAAGTTATCCAAATCATCAATGTTTAAATGATAATAATTTTCAGGCTTAAAATCGCCATAACAATGCTTACATCTTAAATTACATTTATCTGTTAATTCTACAAAAAGTCGTGCAGTATCAAATTTTTGTAGTTTTTTAATATTATGACATCTTTTCTGTTTATTCTTCTTTATTATTGATAGGTCTATTAATTGTTCAATTATATCTTCTATATCCTCATAATATTCTATAAGTTTTTCTAATGTTATTCCTTCATGTTGATAAATGTAATCCAACATATCAAACATATCTTCATTAATAATACTTTTAATATGTTTTTTCCTATCATATGTAAATATAGTGTTCTCAAAAGGATTATTAACAACAACAATATCTTGATTTATATATAGTTGCATAGTTTACCTCCAATTTAATAGTAATTGAAGAAACAGGGATCCCTGTTTCTTCAAGTTAAGCACTACAATGACAAGTTCCAGAAGCACAAGCAAATGAAGAAGATTTTGCTTTAACTACTGTGATTGTTGGCTTAACTTTTTTCGTAGTTTCTTTTTTCATCTGAACTACCTCCCATTAATTTTAGTTTTTTGACAATGAGATCCCTATAAACTCATTATCGCATTATTATTTATTACTGAAATATAATTCAGCTCTTGCATACTTTCCAGTATGTTCAATTTTAAAATTACCATTAGTATAATTAGCAACAGTTTTTGTCCAAAAATTTTCTGCAATTGGAGAAGATGGCACTGCTTTAATAGTCCAATTACCTTTATACATATCAAATATTTTTCCAACAGCAGTTTCTCCAACTTTTTTTCCTTTATAATTATTTAATACAAACATTTCGCTAATTTCATAATTATCATTTTTGTTGTTATCAACAAGAACAAAACCACATATATCATTCTCGCATTTAATGAAATAAGCATAATTATCAGTAAAATACTTATCTAAATCATCATATACATATTCACATTTTGACGAATCAAAAGTAATAGGAAAATACATACTTAGATCATGTAAATATAACTGTAATAATTTTTCTACTTTATTCTTTTCATCTTTTGTTACTTTTTCTAATTTTATATCCATTTTTTCACTCCTTACTATAAATATTTTATCATACAACCACAAAAAAGGGGGACTAAAAATAAGGTCCTCCTCCTCCAAAACGTATTAAATAAAATATAACTTCAATAATTGTGTTATATTCTACCATTATTTTCCAACTGTGTCAACAAATTATAAATATTTTTTGCTATTTTCAGTTATGCTTTTTTGTTTTAAATAATTTAAAGCCTAATTTCTTTTTGCAATCTAATATTTTACTTTCGAGTTCATCTATTTGCTTATTTCCTTTATTTATTATATCTAAATCCTTTTCTTCTTGCTCATTAAGTTCTCTAATTATTCTGTCATAATCAATGCCATTATCCCATTTCCTTAATGCAAATATTAAAACTGCAATTCCACCTAAAACGCATAACCCAAATAATAATATTTGCAAAATAACAATTATTTCATTCATTTAAATATCTCCTCGTATAATATATTTTGTAAGTTATTTTTGACTTACAATTTAACATCTTTATAGTTAGTTTTTTACTAACAACTTTATTAATTGGTTGTGATACTCTAGTGTTAAAATATTTTTGAAATATTTTTGACTGAGATCTATTCTAATTTCTCCTGTAACCCTTTTAGGTGTTTACTAAAGAAAGACTGTTTCTCTTCTTATTAGTCACATTTCTTCTAACTCAGATGCTGTTTCTATTTTCTTATTAGTTCGCAGTATCCAAATCCCTAATAGAAAATATGTATTCTAATAACGAGGTTGTCGTAAACTAGTAAGCTAGAGTTATCGTTGCCAATTATATTTCACAAAAATTTAATCAGAAAGGTGGTGATATCTATGACTAATTCTTTGTTTATCGGTATTGATGTTTCACTTCAATCTAATCAAATTTGTGTTTTAATTTTTGATCAACATAAGTTTTTTAATTTGAAATTTTCTAATACTCCTGATGGCTGTGAAGAAGCAATCAACAAAATTAAAAATATTTATGATAAATTTTATTTTGATAAAATCATTATTGTTTGTGAAGCAACTGGAATGTATTCTTTTCACTTAGCTTGTTATTTTTCTTCTCATGAATATCTTAATAACTTCAACACTGAAGTTTATCAGATTAATGCTCATGATTTTGCTAAATATAAAGATAGTTTCTCTGATGTTGAAAAAACTGATCCATCAGATGCTTATATTCTTGCCGACTTTGCCAGAGTTGGTAGAACTAATGCCTTACATCCTTTTCGTGGCTCACAATACATTGCCCTTCAACGTTTAACGAGACAAAGATATCATATTTCTAAAAATCTTGTGAAAGAAAAACTTTATGTTATGAATAATATTTATTTATCTTTCTCGGGTTTAATTATTGCTGACAAGAAGAATAGACCTTTTTCCAATATGTTTGGTGCTACTTCTTGTGCAATTTTCGATAACTTTGATTCTCCTGATCAAATTGCTGAAACTCCTGTTGATGATTTGTTAGATTTAATTTCTAAAGTTGGGGAAAATCGAACTAAAAACCCAATTGAGAAGATTAATTTGCTTAATAAAGCCATTCGTTCTTCTTATCGATTAGATCAAACTGCCTACAATGGTATCAATATTGCTGTTGCTTCTTCTTTAAGTATCATTAGATTCTTAGAAAGTGAACTTAAACAAGTTGATAAAGCTATATTAGATACTGTTAATGGTTTGAATTCTAATGCTTATAATTCTTTACTTTCTATTCGTGGTATTGGTAAAGTTTATGCTGCTGGTATTTTAGCTGAAATTGGTAATATTGATTATTTTAAACATAATTCTAATTTAGCTAAATATGCAGGTCTTTATTGGAATAGAACTCAATCAGGTAAATTTGAAAAAGAAGATAAAAAATTCTCACAACATGCGAATAAATATCTTCGCTATTACCTAATTGAAGCCACTGCTTCTTGTGTTAGAATGAATTTCCCTTTTATTAAGAATTTTTATGATTCTAAATATAAAGAGGTTACTAAACATCAACATAAACGTGCACTCGTTTTATCTGCTCGTAAACTTGTTAGATTGATTTTTGGATTACTGCGAAAAAATCAATATTACAAACCTATAGACTCGAATACTCAATCTTCATTAAACTGAGTTCGTTAAAATAACGAACTAATGTTTAGTTTTTAACTAAGCACTTTTTAGCATGAAATAATTTATTTGGTAAGGGAGAAATTATTTAAAAACTTCCGTGATTTTTGTCTTGACATATTACCAGATGTCTTTATTTTAACCATGATTGTCAAAAAGAATAGTTGAATTTTCTTTTTTCTTATAATTCTTTTTTGTTTTTTTACCATTGTACTAAATTTATCCCAATCAGTTACATATAATAAATTAGAATAATAATATTTCATTTTCTTTCTTTCATCAATAATCACATAAACACTATATACAATTAGCAAAATTGCTAAAATTATAATAAGAATTAAATAAACAATTATATCATTTTCCATCTCACACCTCTATGCTTTTTATCCTATTTACTACTACTATATTCTAAATACCAGTATAACACAGAATAGCATAAAATTATAACTGATAATAGCAATTAACCTATATTTTTTACAAAAATGCAAAAATTATATATAGGTGATAGTTATGCTAGATATAACAAGGCTAAAAGATATTCGAGAAGATCACGATATTAGCCAAAAACAAATGGCAAAAATTCTTGGAATTAGTAGATCAACATACTCATTATGGGAATTAGGAATTAATATTATTCCTCTAAAGAATTTATGTGATTATGCTGATTATTTTGATTATTCACTTGATTATATTTTACATCTAACAAATACTCAAAAAGAAACACATATAATAAAAGGGCTTAATTTAAAAACACTCGGAAATAATCTTAAAAAAATTAGATTAGAACAAGAATTATCTCAAGAGAATATTGCTAATATGCTAAATGTTTCACAGGCTTGTATTGCCAGATATGAAAAAGGATTAATTTGCATTTCTACTTTAAATTTATATAAGTTTTGTAAAAACTTTAATATTACATTAAATAAAATCTGTGGAAAAGAAAAATAAGTAATATTTTTTATAGTTGTCAAGCATCATTATTAACTTTGACACTTGACAACTATTATTTGTAGTTTAGGTGTACTGCTAATTTACTACTTAATTACTGCTGTTTTCTCTATTATAATTTTCTTTCCAATTATAATAGGAATTGGTCGTTGAAATAGCAATATATCGCATTGCTATCCATACTAAAGTGTCATAAAATTTTTCCTCTTTTATATCTGCAGAAAAACAATATTTTTTAATAATAGAAATATCTATTGGTAATTGCATTTTTCTATTATTATATCCTAAAACTTTAAATAAAATATCATCAGCAATACTATCTCCTTCTTCAACCATGTCATATTCATCTGAAGAATTAACGTAATATTCAGTTATATCTTCGACATCCCTTTTTATCTTACGGAATTGTTCTATGGACAATTCTTTTTTTAAGTGAGCTAACTGACTATTAATAATTTTACTAATAACATTATCTTTTTCTTCATTATTAAGATTACTTATTTTTCTAACAAGATCATCTAAAGTAAGTTCCGACACCTCTAAAATTTTAACTACATTATTTTTAATTTCATCTGTAATTGATGTTGCAAGTAATTCCAGGTTTTTTCTTCTTTTTTTATGTTCATAAATTGCTCCTTTTCTATATAACCTAAACTACACGTTCAATTATATCACACTTTCTATAAAATAACCCAGAGTTTTACCGATAGTTTAACTATAAATGTCAAAATATTATTGGGTGATTTTTATAATGATGAATAATAATCTCAAGTTTTGTAGAGAAAAATTGGAAATGACACAAAAAGAATTAGGTAATGTATTTGGTGTTTCTTTTAAAACTGTTGCTGGATGGGAAAATGGTCATGATACTATACCTTTATCTAAGTTAGTAAAATTTTGTAATCTATATAAGTTTTCTATTGATTATGTAACAAGGCTATCAAAAGATAATAAATATGTAGAACTAGATAAACTAAATAGAATACAAATAGGCAATAAATTAAAAAAGATTAGAGAAAGTCTAGGATTAACACAGGAAAATATTGCTTCAGAATGTATGATTAGTCAAGCAACATATAGTGGATATGAAAATGGAAAATTTTTAATAACTACATTAAATCTATACACTATCTGTTACAATCACAAACTATCAATGAACGTCATATTAAAAAAGTAATTTATCTATCATAAATTATCAAATAAATCATCATCTTCCCATAAATCTTCCATAGTTTGATTTAATTTATTTATATTACTAATAATAGAGTTTTTAAAATAACCAAACTTATTTTGAATTATATTGCCATCTTCTTCTCTAAAATCTCGTTTAACCACTCTAGGAACAATATAATGAACAATTTGTATTAAATCTTTATAAGAATTATTTTCTTCTAATAAATTATCAAATAAATCATCATAATAAAATATTTGTATATCATTTTCATTTATATAACCACTATCTATCAATTCAAGTGTTAATCTGTTATGTTCTTCAGCAATAAAAAAAGATGATAATTTCGTTTTATCATCTTTATCTATTTTTTCTTTAGTATTTATTATATTAGTATTTATTTGTATGTCTTTTTGGGAATGCCCATTGTCGGCATACCCTTTTTGGTAATACGGTACTAAATCATAAGGTGTTTCATAAATAGAGTAATCATAATAAAATTTTCCATGCTCTCCTTGTTTTCTAGTTCTTACCAAATATTTATTTTTCTCTAGTTCTTGTAATATAGTCCTAATAGCTTTAATATTTTCTTTGCTAATCTTTTCTAAGCCTCTCATAGAGTAATCCCAGTTATCTGGTAAACTCAACATAAACGAAAGTAGCCCTTTTGCCTTATATGATAAATTTTTATCTCTTAAGTGATAATTAGACATAACAGTATAATTTGGATAGGTTATAATAAATTAGACAAAAAAAATAAGGACATGATAAAATAAA
>CAMLYN010000009.1 GCA_946491675.1 uncultured Mycoplasmatota bacterium
GCTACTTTCTTCCATCATTTCTTCTGAAATAGTCATCTTATCTTCAAAAGTAAAAGTTTCAACATAATTAATTACATTTATCTCATCCTTGATCTCTTCAATTCTTTCTACACTAACATCACGGTTTAAAAAAGCTACAATAGTCATATCCCTTTCAACTGCCTTAGTAAAATTATTAACATTAAATGATAATATCATAGCTATTGATACAACTATTAGAGTTATTATAATACAAGCAATAGAAGCTAAAGAAAGAGAAAAGTTACGAAAAACACTTTTAAATGAGTCTCTAATATTTCGTCCTAAAATTCTAAATACTTTCATGGACATATTCTCCTTCCTTATAATCTTTAACAATTCGTCCTGAATCTAGTAAAATAACCCGTTTCTTCATTTTATTAACGATATCTGTATCATGAGTAACCATAATTATTGTTGTTCCCAATTTGTTAATTTCCTCTAAAACTTTCATTATTTCCATACTAGTATTTTCATCTAAGTTTCCTGTCGGTTCATCACAAATTAATAATTTAGGACCATTAACAATCGCTCTTGCAATTGCAACACGTTGTTGTTCTCCACCAGATAATTGATGAGGATAGTTCTTAGCCTTATGTTTTAAACCAACTAGTTCTAAAGCTTTAATAACTTTACTATGAACCTCTGAATTTGGTAAACCAAATATTTCTAAAGCAAAAGCAACATTTTCATAAACAGTTGATTTAGGTAACAATTTAAAATCCTGAAACACAACACCAATTTTTCTTCGTATTTTATAAACATTTCTATTTTTTAATTTACTAACATTTATTCCACCGATATTAATTATTCCTGAAGTTGGTTTTTCTTCACGATATAACATTTTAATCAAAGTTGACTTTCCACATCCTGTTGAGCCAATAATAAAAACAAACTCACCTTTTCCAATATTTAAACTCAAATCATATATTGCTGTTACACCAGTTTTATATGTTTTTTCAACATTTTTAATTTTAATTAAATCCATAAGTTAACATCCCTTCTATTTACTTCCAATAACCTCATAAACATCAGATACCATAATAACAGCTTTAGGATCAATTTCTAATACTCCTTCTTTAACTGTCACATATTCACCAGTTGTCACAACACACATTATAATTTTTAAAACATTTCCTGTATAACCACCATGACCATCTAAAACTGTCACACCATGACTTAATTTACTTAATAAAAATTTTTTAACGTCTGTTTCATTATTAGTAATAATTTGAAATGTTTTGGACTGTGAAATTCCGATCATAATTTTATCGATAATTAAACTCATTGCACATACTACAATTATCGAATATATAACAGTTGATAGACCAAATGTTAAAAAACCTAATCCAATAATTATAAAATTAGCCATTGTATGACAAGTTCCAATCGGCTTTTTTAAATACTTAGAAACTATTAAATTTATCACATCTGTTCCACCGGTTGAATAATTAACCTTATAAATCAATCCAGAACCAAAGCCACCGATAATTGCTCCACACATAACTTCAACTATTTTTTCAATATTTCCTAATTCAATATAAGGGACTATATATGAAGTACCTTCTATCAAAAAAGGATATATCATAGCTCCAATAATTGCCTTTTTAGTTGAATTAAACCCTAAACAAACTAAACTAAGAATAGTTAAAATTATATAACTTACTAACAAAAAGATAAATGGCTTTATTCCCCATAAATCATTAGCAATAACTGACAATCCAGAAAAACCAACAACAATATTATTAGGTAATAAAAATAAATTAAAAACTAAAGCATAAATTGAAGCCCCTAATAAATAAATGGCAAAATCAATTATCCAACTTTTTTTCTTTTTAACTTTTGGCACTTCTTTTTTTTTAAAAAACATACTTACCTAATCTCCTTTAAACAACTATTAATAAATATATCAATATCACCATCTAATACTTTATTAACATTACTAGTTTCGACATTTGTTCTTAAATCTTTAACTAATGAATAAGGGTGCATAACATAATTTCTAATTTGTGAACCAAAATTAATATCTGCTTGTTCCCCCTTTAATTCTTTTAATTCTTTTTCTTGCTTTTCTACTTCTAATTGATATAATTTATTTTTCAAAATTTCTAAAGCTTTCTCTTTATTTTGAATTTGGCTTCTCTCATTTTGACAAGTTACAACAATTTTAGTTGGAAGATGAGTAATTCTAACAGCTGAATCAGTTGTATTAACTCCCTGACCACCTGCACCAGTACTCCGATAAACATCTATTCTAATATCGTTAGGTTTTATTTCAATATCAATTTCTTCATTAACAATATATGGTGTAACATCAACAGAAGCAAATGAAGTATGACGGCGTGCATTTGAGTCAAATGGAGAAATTCTAACTAAACGATGAACACCTTTTTCATTTTTTAAATAGCCAAAAACATTAGTACCATAAATTATCATTGAAACACTTTTTATTCCTGCCTCTTCACCTTTTTGTTCATCGACAACTTCATATTTATATCCTTTTCGCTCACACCATCTTGTATACATTCGGTATAGCATACTAGCCCAATCACAACTTTCTGTTCCTCCTGCACCAGGATGTATTTCTAAAACCGCATTATATTTATCGTATGGACCATTCAATAAAACAAAAATCTCCAATTCTTCTAGTTCTTCCTTTATTTCTGAAGTTTGACTAATTATTATATTTCTTATTTCATCATCATCTAACTCTAATAATTCCAAATTACTCTCAATTTTATTTTTCAAATTATTAATTCTTTCTACTATTTTTCTTAAATTATTAACTTCATCAATAATCATCGTTGCCTTATTTTGATCATTCCAAAAATCAGGACTATTAATAATTTTATTTAACTCAGCAATTTTTTCTTGTTTTTTTTCAACTTCAAAGTAACCTCCAAAACTCTAAACACTTATTTTGATAAGATTTATATATATTAACCAAATCGTTTTGTTCCATACTATCACCTTACCTATTTATTTTAACATGTTTTTTTAATATTGTAAAATGTTTTAAACATATTTTGTCTTAACAATTTTTTTAATCTTATCTTTATTAACAAAATAAACTTCATCAGCTAACTTCATAAAAGGAATATCTGATAAAGAATCCGTATAAAATTTTTTTATTCTTTTATTTTTATATTTTTCTTTAAAAGCTTTTACTTTATTATCTCCAAAACAAATAAATTTTACTTTTTTATTATCAATATCAAATTCTGTACAGATTATATTTTTAGCTTTTAAATCATCTTTAATATATCCAATTAAAAAACTAGGACATCCTGTTATAATTAAGTCATTCTTTTTTAACATTTTTAAAAATTCTGGTTTTAATTTTTTATAATTTTTTTTCCAAAATTGTTCAACCAATTCATTATAATTAAAATTAGAACGTTTAAAAAAAGAATTAATAATCATTTCTACCGTTTTATAAATTTTATCAATTTTTAATATATTTAATTTATATTCAATCAATCGAATTAAAACAATTGGTAAAAACTTAATCAACCAAATATCTTTTTTTAAAATAAAAAGAAAAAAATCAAATATGCTTTCACCATTGTAGATTGTATTATCAAAATCATAAGCATTCATTTTATCACCATTTTATTATTTTACTATATTTAAAGAAAAAAACAAAATCATTTTGTTTTTTTATGTCAACTAAAGTATTTTTGTTATTTTTAAAGCTTTTAAAATTATGGCGTAAGAACTGCGCGAGCACCGTTCGTAATCGTCGGCGTGCCAGTATTGCCGTAGAAGTAGAACACGCCAGAAAGGGCAACATTGCCATAGCCGCCCCCACGAAGGAACCATGGGCCAGCCGAGCGAACGAAGTTCGCATAATCACTATACCATCCTCCATTAATATTTCCATATGTTGATAAGGTTTCTTTTGTTGCATCGCCTAATTTCCCTCGACTATGTGTTGTAGAACTACTATTATATGTATATTTGTCGTAATATTTTTCTTCTGGGGCTTCACTAAATCCTGATGAACTAGCATTAAAATTCCCACTGCTATTGACCATATTTCCCATTACTCGCTCATATGCTCCACCATTCATATCATATACTCCATATATTGTTCCGGTAGTACTTGCTTTTGTTCCTAAACTCCGATCACCTGCATATTCTCCGATATTTCCATCACTACCTACTATTTTCCCATCATAAGTATAACTTCCATATGTACTAGCTTCACTTTCTGTTGTTCCTGAACTTCTTCCTGTATAATAACTACTACTATTATTTTTATATACTTCTTCTCCTATTCCATATTTACTATGAGATAAATAGGCTACTGCTCCCCATTCCATATTCTTCATCATATGACTATCACCATTTAGATTATATGTGGTTTTTATATTTTGAATTGCTGTAAAAAAACTTGAGTTTGTTTCATTTCTTAAACTGCTTACATTCGGTTTTATTGTTATTTTATCTGTACTTCCACTTATTTCAAACTTTCCAACCCAAAATCCGGTTAATTCTTCATCGCCAAATGTGAAAGCTGGATGAGTATACCAATTTCCATTACTTGCATTAGTACAAGTTTGACTACTCGTTCCACTTCCACTTATTGCATCAGTACATGTTACTGTTCCTGTTGTAGATGTACCACTTTCAAATGTTATATTAATTAATTGTTCTGATACACTTCCATTATTAGCATTAAATAATTGATATTTATATCTTGGTATCCAAACATACCATAAGGCTATATCATCTTCACTTATTGTATCGCCAACATTTTTATTTACTCCATCATTTAACACTACTGCATTAGCCCATTCTTTATTATCATAATTATACCATTGTTGTTGTGTCCCATCTGAAACTATCCAGTTCGTTCCATCATAATATATTGACATCATATTATCTAATAATTCTGGTTTATTTGCTCCACTATTATCTATATCAAATGGTGGCCTATAAACATATTCTACACACTCATTGTTTAAATTATAACTAAATCTATCTTGTTCATATTTAGCTTCAACTATATTGGTTAAAGGTATTTCATCGCCACTAGTCGCATCATAAACCTTACTAGGTAAATACTCACCTTGTACTAAACTTTCTAAAGTAATACAATAAGTATTACCATTAATCCTAGGAAAAGTATTAGTATTCTCACTAACATAAAGTTCAGTAGCACTATACAATATTTCTTTACTAGCATCACTAATTTTGCCCTCTGTTTGCCTAATAGCATTTAAAATAGGTGGAAAAGCAATGATAGCAATTAAAGCCAATATAATTACTACTCCAACTAACTCTACTAAAGTAAAACCTTTTTTAGACATATCTTATCATCTCCCACTGCTTATACTCAAACTATACTAAAATTTATTTTTTTTAATTATAAAATATTTACAGTCATAAGCACAATTATCTTTAATATATTTATCAATATTATTATAATCATTAATTGAATTAAATAACTTATTGTCTTTATTACAAAACCCTTTTAATCTTAATTTATTATAAGCCCAATCACCTAAAATATAATCATAATCTTTAAAATAATCTGTATACCTATTAGTTAATTCATTTAAATCAAAACCATTTTTATATTCTTTTTCTAAAATGTATTCTGTATCTTCCAAAATAATCTTTTTCATCTAATAATCCTTCCCAAAAGCACTAGAAATTTCTTCATATTTAGATAAAGTAGAACCACCATTCCAAGTCATAAAACCACCTGTTAAACCAGCATCATACAAACCACTTATTTCTTTTGAAACCATATCAGCATCATAATGAGTAGCAGGGCTTTTACTAGTATCATATGCTTGGATCCATGTTCTAACAATAGCAGGAGTTGGAGTTTCTTTTTGTCTTTCCATAACAAATTCATTACCCCATAAATATAATAAATCATAAGGAATTGTCCAAACTGGTGTCGTAAAACCATATTCTGTAGCAGTAAAATGATCAGGATATGGCATACCACTTATAACATCGGCAACATTACTAATGGCAGCCCAATATTGACCATAAGCAGTAACATAAGTATGAGCAGATTCTCCAAATACATCGATTGAAACATACGCTCCATATTTATGAATTTCATCACAAGCATACATAACAAATCTTTGAATTGCTTGTGCTTTATCCTCATTATAAGTATTATTATAACTTATTTTTCCTTCTTTTTCTAATGAACCAACACGATCAGGGAAACGCACATAATCAAATTGAATTTCATTAAATCCCATTTCTTTAACTGATTCAATTGCTAAAGCTACATTAAACTCCCACACATCACGATTATAAGCACTTGGCCAATAAGAACCATCATGATTATATGATTTACCAGTAGCAGTATCAATAATGGTATCTTCAGGATGATCAGCAGAATAATAACTATCTTTAAAAACAGTAATTCGTCCAATCGCATATAATCCTGCATCTTTAATCTTTTGAATTGCATTCTTATAAGTTTCATAACTATTTATTGCATGGTCATAATTAGTAATAGAATACTCCTTCATAGCATTAGCAGGGTAAGCTGGACTAGTATTATCTTTAATATCGACAACGATTGCATTTATTCCTGACTTTTTAGCTAATTCAATATAAGAATCAACATTAGAAACAACTCCAGAGTTCATATATAAGGCTCTTACTTCTTGTGGCATAACATTATTTTCAAATTTAGGTTTTTCATAAGGATAATAATCTAAACCAGCTGCATCACCGCCACCCCAAGAATCACCTCTTTTTTTATGAATTTGATAAATTCCTTCTTCATCATAGTTAGCTAAAGCTAACTCTTCACTATTAACTAAATATTTACCATACACATAACCTTCTTGATTATCATATTTGACTTTATACATATTAACAGAACCATCAGCTTCTAACTTATCATAATCCAATATCTCAACTTTACTTCCTTTTTCAATTAAACCTTTTATATTTATATCATCCAAATTTTCATATAAAGTTAAAGACGTTCTAACATACATTTCTTTTTCTAAAACAGCTTCTTTTTCTTCTTCAACTAATGCATCAGCTAAAATATAATAATCATTTTTATTATAATTGATTTTATAATATTCTTTTTCATTGTTAGTTATTTTATCTCCCGATATTATTACCTTTGTTCCCCTAGTTATTTTTTCAACTTCGTTATAATTCATATCATATAAAGGAACAGTTAAAGTATTTGAAGCAATATACATTTCATCGCTAGAAATTATATTACCAACACCTTTAAACAATTTAACGATAAGTGTAAAACAAACGAAAGCCACTAAAAAAGCAGCAATCAAAAAAATAATAACTCGTCCAATTCTTAATTTTCTTCTTTTATGATCCATACTATTCACCATAATTAGTATACCACAACTATTTTTTTTATACAATTAAATTTCAATTAATTGGTAAAGCAAATGACGGTGAATTTAAACCATTTAAATAATAATTAGGAACGCCACCTTGAATAAGTTTTAAAGCGACTGGAATAGTTGTATTAATTTTAATTTTTTCAGTTACAAATGGTAAGATAACTTGTTCTGATAATTCTAAAACAATATTAACTTCAATTAAAGCATTATTTATTCCATAATCAGTAACATTAGTATTAATATACCCAACAATATCACCAACTAAACTAAATCTAACCGGTATTTTGGGTCCAAGATTTGCTAAAAAAGAATTACCAAATACAACTCCACTTGGTATTTCATAAATAATACCTTGTTTTAACTTATCTTGATTATAATCGATTAAAGCATCATCAGTTAAATTAAGTAATTCAATTTTACCTTGCTCTAAATAACGTAAATTGCTTTGAACAACTAAAGTTGTATCAGTTAAAATCTGATTAACAATAATTGGATTAAAATCGATTGTTTTCACTTCATTATTACTATCTTTAGTTATAATAAATAACTCGTCCACATCAATATTATCAGTTATATTTTGTTTAACAGCATCATTAATAATAATACTTGCAATCTTCCTAGACTCCATTTGTGCATAATCTAATAAAATAGGATTAACCTTTAAACTGATAAAATTTAAAACAATAACAATCATAATAATCAATAATATTACTATTAAAATAATAAAATTTATTTTATTTTTAAAAAGATTAAATTTTCTTTTTAAATGAATTCTTCTTTTCATATCAAATCACTGTTACATTTTATGAATAAAATCAACAGTTTAAAACAAAATATAATTGGTGATTAAAATGATTGAAAAAATAATAAATAAAAATTTAATTATTCTAGATAGCGATAGTAGTTTAGAAAATATTGCTACAGTAATGAAAAAATATGATGTCGGAATGGTTATTATTAAAAATAAAAACAAAATAAAAGGCCTTATTACCGACCGTGATATCGTCACTAAAATATTAGCCAACAAAGATAATAAAATTAAAGAATATTTAACCACTAACTTAGTCAGTATTGATATCAATAACGACATCAAAGATGCTATCGATTTAATGAAAAAACATAAAATAAAACGTTTATTAGTAAAAAAAGATAATAAATTAGTTGGTATTTTATCGCTATCTGATTTATTTAATGCTGTGGATAACGAAACATTAATAGAAGCTTATAAAACTATTTTTAGTATTAATCGTAATACTGATAAATATTTAACTGATATTAATGAATTTGAATTATAGTGTCAAAAAACGTCAAAAAAACAAATTTTCAAATTGAAAAAAGTATAAATGTGCTACAATAAAAATGGAGGTATTATATGAAGTGTGTAGCAATTAAAGATGTTAGAAAGTTTGAAATAAAAGAAATCGACGAACCAAAATCACAAAATGGCGAAGTTGTAATCGATGTTAAAAAAACTGGTATTTGCGGTTCTGATATTCATTATTGGGACTTAGGTCAACCAATTGGCCTAGTCATGGGACATGAATATTGTGGAATAGTTACTGATCCAGGTAGTCGTGATGATTTAAAAGTTGGCGATAGAGTTACTGCCTTACCTATTTCTCCATGCAATGAATGTCCTGCTTGTTTGACTGGTAATCCACAGTATTGTAGACAAACTTGGTCTTATGCAACAGGTTTATCCTTAACTAATCCTGGAGGACTTGCTCCTAAGATGAAAATTCGACCTGACATGGTTTTAAAAGTTCCAGATAATTTAAAAGACGAAGAAGTCGCAATGGTAGAACCAACAGCCGTTGGTTTACATGCTATTCATTTAGCAAATATCAAAGTTGGGGATAAAGTATTAGTCATCGGCGCCGGAATTATCGGTTTAGTTTCTGCTATGTTTGCGAAAATGGAAGGTGCTAGTTACGTTGCTATTAGTGAAACTAATCAAGCTAGAGCTAAAAGAGCAATCGAACTTGGTGTTGCTGACGAATGGTTTGATGCTAAAGATGAAAAAGTTTTAGAAAAATGGCTACAAAAAACCAATGGTGGATTTGATTTAGCAGTAGATTGTTGTGGTAATTCAGCTGCCGTTAGTAGTGCTATTACAGCTGTTCATCCTGGAGGAAAAGTTTTATTAGTTGGCGTTTCAATGACTCCTGTCACTATTCCAACTATTGCTGCTGTTATGAGTGAGATAACAATTATCGGTGCTATTGCTTATACTAAAGAAGAATTTCAAACTTGTATTGATTTAATGGCAAATAAACAAATTGACATGATGAAATTTGTCGATGATATTGTTGATTTAGAGCATGTTCAAGAAGCTTATGAAAGATTAACTTCAGGAACTGATAGTGCCGTTAAAATATTAGTTGATCCAAACAAATAACTTGAATGCTTTAAAAACAAAAAAAGAACTACAAATAAACGGTAGTTCTTTTTTTCATATCATATTCTTTTTTTCCAAGATATTTTTCAATTAAAACAACTTTCTGTTCTTTTAAACTATTAGGAACATCAATAACTCTTTGATTTTCCGAACCCTTAAATTTTAAATCTAAGCTTCTTTGTTCTAAAATAAATTTGCCATCGACTAATACATCAATATAGTTTAAAAACTCAAGTATTTTAGGATTTTTTAAAGATAATAATTGGTCAAAAGTATATCCTGTATAACACCAAACATTTAGATTTAACTCTTTACAATATTTAGCTATTTCTAAACAAGCCTCTGCTTGAAACATTGGATCGCCACCTGAAAAAGTGATACCATCCTGTCCTTGAAGAGTACTAATCTCTTGTTTTATTTCTTCAATATTTACTAAATATCCACCATTAAAATCCCATGTTTCTTGATTGTGACAACCCTTGCAATGATGGTGACATCCTTGAGTCCACAAAACAGCTCTAATTCCTTCACCATCAACAATGCTATCTGGTTGCAAAGGTGCAGCTAATTTTATTTGCATTATACTGCACTCTCTAAATCTTTTGTTCCATGTTTAACACGGTCATGTTCTTCTGCTCTTTTAGCATCATTAAAACGATCAACCGTTCCAACTAAATATCCAGTAATTCTTCTAATTCTTTCAAATTTAACGCCTTCGCCTACTTTTTTTTCTTCACTTTTCATAAATAATCACCTTTCTACCTTCCATAATTAATTAATGATGAGTTTTTTAATGTTTCTACACTAATACCCTCACAGTCACGACGACCACAACCAGGGCAAACATCACCAATTACACCTGTATATCCGCAAACAGGATCACGATCAACTGGATGGTTAATTGCACCATAACCAATTCCTTCTTTATACATAATTCTAACAATTTTTTCAAAAGCTTCTAGATTATTAGTAGTATCGCCATCTAATTCAACATAAGTAATATGTCCAGCATTAGTTAAAGCATGAAATGGAGCTTCAATATGAATTTTTTCTGCTGCCGTAATCTTATAATAAACTGGAACATGGAAAGAATTAGTATAATATTCTTTATCCGTTATTCCTTTTAATTTACCATAAATAGCACGATCCATATTAGTAAATCTACCAGATAATCCTTCAGCAGGAGTTGCTAATAAAGTAAAATTTAAATTATATTTACTAGCATATTCATCACATTTTTTACGCATAAATTTAATAATCTCATAACCTAATTTACGAGCTTTTTCATCTTCACCATGGTGTTTACCGACCAAAGCTTTTAAGCACTCAGCTAATCCAATAAAACCAATCGATAAAGTACCATGCTTATATACTTTTCGTAATCTATCATCAGGTTTCAATTTTTCTGAATCAATCCATACACCACTTCCTAATAAGAATGGAAAATTATATGGTTTTTTAGTACATTGAAAATCAAAACGCTCTAATAATTGATCTCTTACCAAATCCATCTTTTCTTCCAATTCAGCATAGAAACCTTTTAAATCAGTTTCATCATTACTAACAATACCATGTTTAATACCAAGTCGTGGTAAATTGATAGTAGTAAATGATAAATTACCACGGCCAGGAGTAACTGCTTTATCAGGATCAACAACATTGCCTAAAACTCTTGTTCGACATCCCATATATCCAACTTCAGTTGTATAATCACCATTATAATATTGTTTATTAAATGGTGCATCCATAAATGAGAAATTAGGAAATAATCTTTTAGCAGATACTTTACAAGCTAATTTAAATAAATCATAGTTAGGATCTCCTTTATCAAAATTAGTTCCTTTTCTAACTTTAAATATTGAAATTGGAAAAATTGGTGTCTCACCTTTTCCTAAACCAGCATCAGTGGCTAATAAATAATTTTCAATTACCATTCTTCCTTCACGAGATGTATCAGTCCCAAAGTTAATAGAAGAAAATGGAACTTGAGCTCCAGCTCTTGAATGCATAGTATTTAAGTTATGAATAAAAGCTTCCATTGCTTGATAAGTAATGCGATCAGTTTTTGCTAAAGCTTTTTCATAAGCAGTATTAAATAATCTTTCAACTTCACTAGACTCTTTAGCAAAATGATAAAAATTTTTAATATCTACATCGATACTTTCTAACTTATCAATTTCTTTAGCAATACTATTCATGTTGATAAACTTACCAAAATCACTATAGTCTAATAAATCAGAAATAGTTTGTTTAAATTGTTTTTTAAATGTTTTTAAAACACCAGGAGCCATATAATAATCAAACGCCGGTATACTTTGACCACCATGTTGATCATTTTGATTTGACTGAATAGCAATAGCTGCTAAAGCACTATATGACATAATATCATTTGGTGCTCTTAAATGGCCATGACCTGTTGAAAAACCATTTTTAAATAATTTATTTAAATCTATTTGCATACAAGTCGTAGTACCCATTGCATAAAAATCCATATCATGAACATGGATATCACCACTATCATGAGCTTCACTAAACTTATATTTCATCAAATAAGCTTTACAAAATTCTTTTGAAACTGTACTTCCATATTGAAGCATCGTTCCCATTGCTGTATCACCATCAACATTAGCATTTTCTCTTTTGGTATTTTCTTCATGAGCAGATTTCAATCCTAATCCTTCGATAGCTTTTAAAAATTTATGTAATCTTTTTTCATCAGAAAACATTTGACGTGACAAATTTCTTCTTTCGCGATATTCTGAAAAACTCTCATAAACATCTTGATAACCTTTTTTTTGAAGTTCATCTTCAATCATATCTTGAATAGTTTCAATCTTAATTTTTTCCTCATTGGCATATTCTTTTTCAATTCTTTTAAGTACGCCTTCATAAACTTTATTGATATCTTTAGTAGTATACTTCAATTGTTCGCCATTTTCATCATCCGTATCAACAATACTATCAAATCCTTTTTTGATAGCCAAAGCAATTTTTGAACCGTTAAAATCAACTTTTTTACCGTTTCTTTTTACAACTTGTAAAGTTGCAATTTTTTCTTCTACATCCGTCATAATCACCCTCTACCTTCTAATACTAATTATAGTCATAAACTAACAAAAAGTCAAACAAATTTTCATCTTTTTTTAAAAAAAGATAAAAATATTTTTTTAAAAAAATTTTTATTTTTGATTTTTCTTTATTTTTCAATATTTAAAAATATTTTTTAATTTCAAAGTAATCAGCAAATAGTAAATATAGCACTTTACCCTTTAAAAGCAAAGATAAAATCATATATATTAATTTTAAATTAATATTCTTAAAAATTATTTTTTTAGATTTTTAACTAAAAGATAATTTTTCTATTTTTAAATTTTTGATAAAAATGCATCAATAATTACAGTACAAAAATACGTTCGTTCATTTATTCGTTAAATTAAAAATATAATTTATTATGAATAACCGTCAAATATCTCTTTTAAATGCTCAATTTTTTATTTCTTTTATCTTGGCCATTACTTTATTGATGTCTTTTCTTTTAACATACGATGAAAAACAAAAATTATTAAATGAAAAAAGATTATTTACTGACCAGAGTAGTCATTATACAAACTTATTAAATCGAATCTTATTTTTATTAATTTTAATTTATAATTTATATATTAACTATAAACAATATGAATTAGAAAAACAAAAAAAGAGTGATCTAGCACCCTTTAGACAGCAAATATATGCCTCAATACTTAACGTATTAGCTGCAATTATTATTTTATATGTCGTCTATGAAACTTGGAATATAACTGATGATATTGCGCCAATCGAAAATACTATTTAGTTTTATGATTATTAATAACTATACGATTAATAACAACATAAATAATCATTAAAAATACACCACTAAAACTAACTAAAACACCAACTTTAAAAACAATAGTTAATAATATTGTAATAAGAGGCGAAATCAATGGTTTTAATCCATCCAAATTAGATATTACATAATTATTAATAAAATTGTTCATTGAACCCAAAATTGCAAACATCACACCACTGCTAATCATAGGAATAGCTAAATATTTAATCGGTTTATATATCGACCACAAACAAAGAGTAACAATAACTAATAAAACCACAATCATTAAATATAAATAAGTTTGATTGAAATTCAAAAAAGTTCTAATAGAAGTTATTGGAAGATTGCCAATTGCTTCTTGCCTTTCTGGAACAATATCTGTCAGTTTATTACAAAAATCACGTATATATATTTCTAATTGTTCACTTTCTAACATTAAATTAATATGATTTTCTAAAGATATATTAGCTACTTCTAATAATTTATTAATACTATCATTAGATAATTGAGGTTTCTCTACACCATTAACTAAATAATCAATAGTATTGCTAAAAAAATCTCCAAAAATAATATTTATCTCTTCACTACTAACAATATCATCTAAAACAACTTCTGGGATATTGCTTTCTAATCCTAATTGGTAGATTTTTTCTTTTAAAGTAATTCCACTTTCTTCTAAATTAAATATAACATTTATATCCATATTAAGAATTTCTGCATTTTTAATATAATTAGATAAGTTTTCTCTATTTACTAAGCTTTTACCAGAATATAAAAAAACTAAAACAACAATTAATAAAAATATTAAGATCGAACAACTAATGGCTAAAGCTCTTTTAATGATCATAAAAAAGTTCACTTCTAAACCTCCTAATTGTATTATAAATATATCATAAAATTATAGTTTTATCAAGTTAAAATTTTTCCAAAAAAAAATCAAAAAAACATTAATTCTTTTGATTTATTAAACTCCTATTTTATGAAAATCTAATCTTAATTTATCAGCTATTGTTGCAATGAATTCCGAATTAGTAGGTTTAGCTCGATCAATATCAACACTATGACCAAATATATTTTCCATTAGTTTTAAATCACCACGATTCCAACTAACCTCAACTGCATGCCTAATTGATCTTTCAACACGTGAAACAGTAGTATTATATTTATTAGCTAATTCTGGATATAATTCTTTAGTAATCCCACCAACAATATTTGGATCATCAAATAACATCTTAACAGCATCTCTTAAAAATTGATAACCTTTAATATGTGATGGTATACCTAAATCATGAAGTAATTTACTAATTGAAACTTGTAAATTACTATTATAAAAGTCGATACTTTTTTCATTTTTCTTTTTAAACACATCATATATTTTCTTTTCTAAATCATCAAGTTCAAATGGTTTTAAAATAAAGTAATTAACTTCATATTCAGCTACTTCTCTAATTACTTCACTAGCATTATAACTAGTTTCAACTATAACTTTCTTATTAATATTATTTTTCTTCATTTCTTCTAAAACATAAATTCCATCTTTCTTCGGCATAATCAAATCTAATAAAATAATATCAAATTCGTCAGATTTTTCCTTAATCAAATTAAATCCTTCTAAACCATCGTAAGCTTCCAACACAACATTAACTTCTTTATTATTTTTGAAGTATTCTTTTACAGCATCAATCAATTTGACATTATCGTCAATCATTAATATTCTTATATTTTCCATATTTTCTCCTTCTATAGTACTGCTGTATTTATATTATATAATATTAGCTAACATTTTTAAAGAGCGAATATTAGCTAATTTTGTCGAAAAAAGATAAAAGAAAGCGCTAGTCCATAAGACTAGCGACAATCTCTTTTAATTGCCTATAATCTGTTGAAGCTTTACCAATCAAGAAACCTGACAAATTATTAATTTTTTTCAAAATGTTGATATTATCTTTATCGACACTACCACCATATAAAACTTTAACACTTTTTCCAAAGTTTTTTTTAATTATTGTTTGAATAAAGTCGATTGTGGTTTCAATTTGTTCATTTGTAGGTGTAATTCCTGTTCCTATACACCAAATTGGTTCATATGCAATAATCAAATTATCTAGATTTTTTATATCTTTTAAATCGTTTAATAATTGATATTCTATTACCTTTTCTTTATCTTCTCCTTTATTCTCACCAATGCATAAAATCACTTTCAAATCATTCTCTAACCCTTTAATTATTTTTTCATTTATTTCTTTATCAGTTTCCTTGTTATACTTTCTTCTTTCACTATGTCCAACAATCGTATAAGTCACTCCTAAATCTTTAGCTTGTTTAGCGCTTATTTCACCTGTATGTGACCCTAAATTATACATTGATATGTCTTGGACACCTACCTCATATTTATGGTTTAAAAAGTAAGGAATATAAATAGAAGAAGGACAAAGAACAATTTCTTCATCAAAGTTTTCAATTAATTTTCTAACCTCTTCATAATTCATATACATTTTTAGATTACCGACTACTAACATTTTTTTCTCCTTTAAATTTTTTTATTACTCTTTGAAAAATATTTTTTTTACTTTTCTTATTTTTGATAGCTAACTTATAAACCTTCAAAATATTACTAGCAAAAGTAGTAGATGAATAATTATGACTGCTTTCATAAGCATTTAAAGACATTTTATCAAGTTTATTTTTATCATTTAACAAATCATTAATATATTGAACATAATCTTTGCTATCTTCAAATAGATAGCCATTATAATCATTTTGAATTGGTTCAATAAAACTTTCATCTTTAACTGCTACAACCGGTAATGATGCAGCAATCGCTTCTAAAACTGTTAGTCCTTGTGTTTCTGTTTTAGAAGCTGTAACAAAGACATTACCTAAATGATAATACATACCAATATCTTTTAACGGAACTTTTCCAGTAAAGAAAACATTTTTTTCTAAATTATTTTTTTCTACTAGTTTTTCTAAATTTTCTCTTTCAGGGCCATCGCCAATAATAATCAAATTACAATTAGGATGTTTTTTTACAATATCTTTATGATTATTAATTAAAAAATCAACGCTTTTTTCTAAACCCAATCTTCCAACAAATAATAAATTGACATCATCACTCTTAATACCAATTTTTTTCTTTAACTCATTAATTGTTTCTTCACTATATTTTTTACTATATTTTTCAACTTCAATTCCTGTTGGTACAATATGAACATTTCTTTTTACTTTATATTTTTCTTTAAATAAATCATATGTTTTTTTAGTTGGAACAATTAATTCGGTTGCAGTTGTATCACAGTAAAATAAAGTTAAATGCTCAACTATTTTTTTTCCCGTTTTATTAAAATAACCTTTTGTAATATAATGAACATAATCTTCATACATAGTATGATAAGTATGTACTAACGGTATATTATATTGTTTAGCTAAAATTCTAGCAAAAGTTCCAATACCAAATTCAGTTTGAGAGTGAATAATATCTAAATTCCAATTTTTGATTGTTTTAATAGCCCTTGCTGGATAAATACTAGTCAAACGATAATCAAATATTCCAATTGGAACTCCAGGTATTCTTAAAACACGATCCTCTTTAATATATTTCATATTATCTGGATTAACTGTGATAATATAAACTTTATGCCCCTTTTTTTCTAATCCTTTTCTTAACATTTCTATACTTGTTGAAACACCATTAATCTGTGGTATATAAGTATCTGAAAAAATTCCTATTCGCATGTTTTAAATCTCCTTTTGTTTTATGTTAAAAATAACAGCTCCAATTATCATTGGTAAATAATATGTAATAAAACGCCATAATAACATCAACGAGCTTAATAACGGCTTATCAACATATAAACCAAACAATAAAATAAATAAATATTCTTGTCCTCCCATACCACCAGGCAATGGAATATAACTACTAATAATTGATATAAATGAAACTAAAATAATTGCTGTTATTCCATCAAAACTGCTATAATCACCAAAACTAAATAAAACAGTTAATGGGACAATATATAAGCAAAATAAAGCAATACAGTTAATTGTAATTAATTTAACAAATCTTTTCTTATCTTGTAGTAAAATTTTAGAATTATTAGTAAAATCTTCAATTGTTTTATTTAGTTTACTTAATAATTGTTGTTTATTTTTAACTAATCTTAAAACTGTCAACAAACTGATAAACCATTTAATTAATGATTTATTAATTTTCTTACTATAAGACACAGCAAATAAAAGAAATAATACTAAAACATTAACTAAAAAACCAATAACTAAGAAAGTTAAAATAATTCCTTCTATTTCACAAACTTTAAAGATTTGATTTAAAGTTAAAGTAATAAAACCAACAACAATTACCGCAATCTGATGAATTATTGATTCTTGCATAATAATATTAGTTCCATCAGAAATAGGTACTTTATTCTTTTTTAAAACATAAACCTGAAATGGTTGACCACCAGTTGAAAATGGTGTTACCGCATTAAAGAAAAAAGTCATAATTTGTAAGTTAAAAGTTTTAAAAAAGTTATATGTTCTAAATTTATTGATAATATCATTAGTTATAACCGCTTTAAAAAAAGTGTAACTTAAGACAAATAAGTAGCCTAAAAACAACCATCTTATATCAGCATTTAATAATAATTCAATTATCTCATTATAATTATCTTTTAAAGAAAAATATAAAACAACTAAAGTTAAAACAATAATTATAATAATATTAATTAATTTATTTTTCATTTAATTATATCGATACCAGGTAGTACCTTACCTTCTAAAAGTTCTAAACTAGCGCCTCCACCAGTAGAAATATGAGTAAATGCTTGTTCATATCCAAAATTTTTAACAGCACTAGCAGTATCTCCTCCACCAGCTATTTTAACAGCATCAATATTTTTTAATATTTCGCATATACCCTTAGTACCATTGCTATATTTTTCTTCTTCAAACATACCAACTGGTCCATTCCATATGATTGTTTTACTATTATCTAAGTATTGCTTAAATAATTTAACAGTTTTTGGTCCAATATCTAACCCTTTTTCTTCTTTAGTCATATCAGTTATAAAACATTCTTTTAAATCTGTTACAACGTCAATCGGCAATATTAATTTATCTTTGTGCTCTTTTAACATTCTTTTACAGAAATCAATACTTTCTTCATCTAATAAAGAAGCACCTATTTCAACTCCACTAGCTTTTAAAAATGTGAAAGCCATTCCTCCACCAATTAAAATATAATCAGCTTTAGTTACCAAATTTTCAATAACACCTATTTTATCACTTACTTTAGCACCTCCTAAAATAACTGTAAATGGTCTTTTAGGATCATTAATAGCTGGTAATAAATTGTTTAATTCCTTTTCAATTAAAAAACCTATTCCACTATCTAAATTACTAGCAATACCAACATTAGAAGCATGTGCTCTATGCGCAGTACCAAAAGCATCATTGATATAAATATCACCTAAAGAAGCCCAATATTTACCTAATTCTTCATTATTTTTACTTTCTTTTTTATCAGGTAAATCTTCAAATCTCGTATTTTCCATTAACAATACATCACCATTATTTAAATTGTTAATAGCTGTTTCTAATTCACTACCTCTTGTATTAGGTATAAAAATTACTTCTTTATTTAATAATTCACTTAATCTAACACTAACAGGTTTTAAAGTATTTTTTAATTTATCGCTTTCTTCTTTAATTCTTCCTAAATGACTCATTAAAATTACTTTAGCATTATTACTAATTGCATAATTAATTGTTTTTAAACTTTCTTTAATTCTAGTATCATCACTAATAATACCATCTTTAATTGGGACATTAAAGTCTACTCTTATTATTACTTTCTTATTATTTAAATCAAAATCTCTTATTGTTTTCATATCTCTTTCCTTCCTATATTTTATAATATTTGTTTATTGCAATTCATATGGTGATTCAGCAGTACCTTCACCTCCTGTGAAGGTTAGGG
>CAMLYN010000010.1 GCA_946491675.1 uncultured Mycoplasmatota bacterium
GAGTTATTAGCTAAAGGTGGATTTTATGCTAATTTATATAATTCACAATTTGAAGAATTATCTTAAAATGTTAAGTGAAATTTTGCTTAACATTTTATTATTATTTGTTATTAGTAAATACTTTTTAATATATGGAAAAATTATGAAAATTGATGGTAATTATTGCTAAAATATTCAAAATAAGATATAATATTTTATAGAATATGAGGGATGAATATGAAAAAAACAGTATTATTTTTAATGAATGGATTTGGTGTAGAACAATTAGATTCTTATAGTATTTATAATGCAAAATTAATGCCTAATTTAGATAGCTATACTAAAAAATATTTATTTTCTCAAATAGCTACATCTAGTTATAATTTAGTTGGTGGCTATAGAGTTTTTAGTACTGGTTCAAAGTATCCTTTGTCTAGTTCTTTAATTGATAGTTATGTTGATAAATTTGAAACTAATCAGAATTTAGTATTTTATTTGAATAGTATTAAACCAGAAAGTAAAATACATTTGTTTTTATCGTTAGAAAATGATAAAAGTATAGAACATTTAAGGTCATTCTTAAGATTTATAAAATCTAAAAAAGAAAATAAGATTTTTCTTCATTTAGTTTTAACGGGCGATAATATTGATAATTATAATGATATAGAAAGATTAATTAGTAAAATTGTTTATGAACTAGTTGATTGTAAAATTGGTATTATTATTGGGGCTAATTCTTTGAATTTAATTAATTTAGTTGGTTTAATGAATATGTTTCAAAAAGAAGTTGGCGAAAAATGGCGAGAAATTAGTAAAAAAATTAGTTCTTTATCATCAATGAAAATATTACCTAAAGATGTTAAAGAGTTTTTTATAAATGATGGCTTTAGCTTTGATGTTAATGATAGTATTTTTTTCTTTAATTATGAATTTGCTGATATTACTAATTTTATTACAAATATATCTAAAGTTTCTAATCATGATAATTATTTTTCAATGTTTCCATTAAAAGGAATTAAATATCCAATGTTTGCTTATCCTAAATCAGGTATTTCGATGGCTAATTACTTAACTAAAATAAATGCTAAGGCTTTAATTTTAGCTAATAGTGCAAATATTAAAACGATTAATTATTATTGTTGTGGTTTACAAAATATTGTCTCACCACAAATATCATTTGCAAAAACTGATGATGATTTATTATTAAACCAAGAAAATATTAAATCAATTATTCGTGATTCTGATTATGAATTGATAATTATTAATTTTCAAATAGATAATGTCAAGAATGTTGCTGAGTTAAATAAAAAACTAAGTAAATTAGATGATATTTTAGGCTATATTCATGACTTTTGTGTAGAAAATAAAATTAGTTTATTTATTTCATCGCTTTATGGAATCCAAAAAGAAATTCCTGTAGATAATTTTACTAAAGCTTTTGTTAATTTTGCAGGTAAAGTACCGTTTATAGTTATTGATCCAATCTTTAATAAGACGAATTTTATTTTAGGTCTAGGTGATGTTTATAATTTAGCTAATACTGTTTATACAAATATTAATAATAAACATGATGGTGGGGAAGTATTAATTAAGAAGAAAAATGCATTACTTAAAGCATTAAAAAAGTAGATAGTTTATAAAACTATCTATTTTGTTATTCTATAATATGTTGATTCAACATCACTATTTAATTCTAATAAGATTTCATAATTATTGTATCCAGAATTTTTTAAGACTAAATTTAATATTTCCTCTTTGTTTAGCCAATTTTTAATACATAAAATAAATTCATTTTCATTGTTTAACTTTTCGTTATTTAATAATTTAAAATCATGAATATTTTTGTTTAAAATCAATGATTCTTTATAGGTTGCAAATTCAGGCATTGAGTTTAAGTGAGTAAAATAATTATCAAATATGTATACAAAGTATTTATCTTCATTTTCTTTAGCTAGTTTCATAACTTGTTCATAATCTTTATATAAGTAAACAGGTGTGTTATTAATTAAACCATTAATACTTAAGCAAAGACTAATAATAAGAGTAACAACAAAAAGTGTTTTTTTATTTTTAAAAATAAAGGAAATGGTATAAAAACTAGCAATAGCAATAACTGGGAATAATAACATTATATATCTTGAAGTATAGTTTTCACCTAAAAAAGGCGCTATTTTAGAGATTATAATAATAAAGATAATAATTGGTAAAATAATAACAGTAAGGTTAAGTTTATCCTGACTTTGAATTTTTGGTAATTGTTTTTTAATTATTTTATAAATTATAATAATAAATAAAACTAAAATTAAAATTATAAGAATGTTTTGTAAACTAAATAACTTGATAATTTGTTCACCATAATATTGTAAATTTTCTAAAAATGTATTTGTTTTATTATCAGTGCTTCCTATACCTCGGTAAGAGAAAAATATATCACCAATGCTAAATGGATAGAAAATGATACCGATAATTGCAGCTAAAATATGAGGTTTGAAAAAGTTCCAACATTTTTTAAATTGTTTTTTAAATAAAAGATAAATTGCCAAAATTGAAAATATTAAAACTATGTAAATGCAAAAATAATATTGAGTTAAAAAGCCACAAATAATAGTTAAAATAAAGAAGAATTTATCCTTTATTTTAAAATCATCTTTAATAAATTTAATTATATAGTATAAATATAAAATGCAAAAGAAAGTAAGCATCATGTACATTCTTTGAAACATGACTGTACTTATAGCTCCCATACTAGCGCCATATAAAATCATAGTTGGAATGGTTAATTCTTTACGATCTAGTTTATTCATTATTTTTTTTATTGTAAATAAAGTTCCAATAAAGAAAACCAAATTAAGAGCAAAAATAATATATTTAGAAAATTGATTGTAAAATAAAGTTGATGTAAAGTGGACTAAAAAATAGAATAGTGGTGGATGAACATCGCGACTTTGATTATAGTAAACGGAAAAATAGTTAAAAATATCTTCTTGTTGAATAGCTAAGTAATCTAAAGCATCATCTTTAGTTCTAAAAGTCGGTATTTCTTTAGCTAATGTTTCATCTTTAGTAAATTGATTAGGATCTTTAATAAATTTAATTAAGTTATCAATTCTATTGATAAAATTTCCTTTTAAAACTTGGTTATATAATATATCTTGATTAGCTTCAGCATAACCAAACCATCTAAAAACATTATCATATTTATAGTTACTTGAACCATAAGAAAATATTTCATCTTCGTGGAATCCTTGTTTTTGATTAATAAAGAAAAACATTAATCCACATAAAATAACAATTGTTAAGATGATAAATTTATTTTCTTTAAGATATTTTTTCATAAAACCACCAACTTCATTATATCATAAGTTTAGTGATTTAGATATTCTTCTAAAGTAATATTTTTTTCATAAATTTCATAAGCTGCATCAATTCCGACATAACGATAGTGCCATGGTTCATATTTAAAACCGGTTATATGTTCTTTTCCTTTGGGGTATCTTAGAATAAAGCCAAAACGATGAGCATTTTCTTTCATCCAACTAAATTCTTTAGTGTCTTCAAAATTATCGTAATCTTTATTTTCTCCTTCGACATCGACAGCTAATCCGGTTTGGTGTTCAGAGTGACCTGGTTTAGCTGAACAATCTAAGGCGTAATCTAAACCTTTTTCTTCTACATAATAATTAAATAATTCGTTTTGATAATTATAATCACGATAAGCGGAAACAGCGACTATACGATAACCTAAGGCACTTGCTTCACTACTTAATTTTTCAAAAGCTTCTTTAGCATCTTTCCTTAAATATTTATCTTTATTAGCAAATCTTAATGAAATACTTTCTAAGTTTTCTGGTATATAACCACTTTGTAGTTGATTATTTTTATTAACTAAAACTAGTAATTCATTAGGTTTTTCTACTAATTTTATATTCTGATAAAATTCTTCTTTGACATTAACATCTTTTGTAAAAAATAGTAAAATTAAAATTCCTAAAACAATATAATAAGCTTTTTTTAAATTATTTTCCATAAGTTTCACCTAATAAATTATATGCGATAAATATAAATTGGGTTATAATTATTGCTTGAAAATATTTAATTAGAAGATTGAAATTTATATTTATATTTAGAACAAATATGATCAATTCATAATTTGTTGAAAAATGAATAGAAAACTTGACAAATAGATAAAAAAATAGTATTTTATAGTCAAAATAAAAAAAGGAGATTAGATTTTATGAACATATTTTATTTTCTAAACTGTATAGTTTCTATTTGTTTGGATAGTTTATATTGTAATATAAATTCTTTTTTCGCTTTTTTTATTAATGCATAACAAATTTTTTGTTATGCTTTTTTTATACTTTGGAGGTGTTTGTATGAATAATATATGTATTGAGGATTTGCTTGAAAAATTATCTTCATATAATCCAGATGAAGTTTCATATGTAAATAAAGCATATGATTATGCAAAAAAATTGCACGAAGGACAATATAGACAAAGTGGAGAACCTTACATTATGCATCCTTTGAATGTTGCATTCATTCTTGCAGAAATGCATGCTGATAGAGATACTATATGTGCAGGATTACTACACGATGTATTAGAAGATACAAATATTAGTAAGGAAGATATAGCACATGATTTTAATCAAGAAATAGCTAATTTAGTTGATGGCGTTACGAAACTTTCAAAGATGAATTTTTCATCTAAACAAGCACAAAATCTTGCTAACACTCGAAAAATAATTACTGGAATAGCTGAAGATGTAAGAATTATAATTATTAAACTTGCTGATAGGCTTCATAATATGAGAACATTGCAATTCAAATCAGAATTTAAACAAAAAGAGAACGCATTAGAAACAATGGAAATTTTTGTTCCTTTAGCTTATTATATTGGGGCATATAGAATAAAAAGTGAACTAGAAGATTTATCACTTAAGTATCTTAAACCTGATATGTATAAAAAGATTTCTGAAAAAAAAGATAAAATAGAACAAATAAGCGATTCAAGTTTAAAATCAATGCTTTATAAAATCGAATCGATATTAACTACCAAAGAAATCCCAAATGAAATAAAAGTTAGGACTAAAAATATTTACGGAATATATAAAAGGTTATCTGATGGACACAAATTATCTGATATCCATGATTTGTTTGCACTAAAAATAATGGTTGATGAAGTTGAAAATTGTTATAGAACATTAGGATTGATACATAAAGAATATCATCCAATTAATGATAAATTTAAAGATTATATATGTAACCCTAAAACAAATATGTATCAGAGTTTACACACAACAGTTTTTGGACCTGAAGATAGATTAGTTCAAACTCAAATTAGAACATTTGATATGGATAAAATTGCATCATTTGGACTAACAGCTTATTGGGATATAGAAAAAGGCAAAGCTAGAGATGTTATGCAAGAAGAACTAAAAAGCAAATATCAATTTTTTAAATCATTAACAGAAATAAATGCCATGTTCGGTGATAATCAAGAATTTGTTAATCAAGTTAAATGTGAATTATTTTCTGATAAAGTATATATTTACACAACCAAAGGAGACATTATTGAATTACCTAAAGGAGCAACGATAATTGATTTTGCATATAAAATACATACTGATATAGGTAATACAATGGTAGGAGCTTTTGTAAATGATGAATATGTACCTATTGATTATGTATTACATAACAAAGATCGAGTAAGAATTATCACAGATGACTTATCTTATGGACCTAGAGAAGAATGGTTAGATAAGACTGTAACTACAAGAGCAAGAAAAAAAATAAGGGAATTTAATAAAAAGTAAGTAATATAAAATAAATCGATAGATAATAATAAACGAATTTTAAATTTAAGCAATATAAATATATTATTTAAAAAAATATATAAAATAAATCAATAATAGAAATTATGAATATAATATGATGATAATGTAAAATATTTGGGTAAAAATAAAAATTGATAACATAGTATTTTTTTGAGAAATTTAATGTACTAATCTATTTATAATAGAAAAGCAAAATAATCATATATATGTAAAATATCAAATGACGACGTATAAATATAAAAAAATATGATTATTTCCAAATTGTAAAAAAATAATTGATAATTATAACAAATGACATAATAAAATATACAAACAATAAGGAGGTAAGTATGGAATTAAAAAATGATTTAACAGAAGAAGAATTAAAAGAAATTTCACAACGAAGTGGAAAAACGATTGAAGAAGTTGCAAATGATTA
Organism: uncultured Mycoplasmatota bacterium; assembly: GCA_946491675.1. The sequence continues at coordinate 6,235 of CAMLYN010000010.1, forward strand.
TAAATATGCTTTAAAAGATTTAGAATTTTCATTAAAAAAAATTAATTCAATTATAGATACACATAATTATACAAGATTACCTGATAATATTGATATATTAGGATATGGTAAAAATGGAGAATTAAATGATAAGTATAGCTGCTATGATGGAATAAAAAAATTAAATAAATTTTCAAAGAATGAATTAGCAATTGTTACTGGATTTGGTCCAACAAATTCTCCAACAGCTGGCACATTATCATCAATTTTTAAGGTGTTAGAATTACAAAAACAAACAGGAATTTATACCCACATTATCATTTCGGAATTAAGTGCATTAAATTCTAGACAAAAACCATTAGATGAATTATTTCAATACACTAGTCAATTTATAAGATTTATAAAAAAATTAGGTTTCAATGAAAATAATGGAGAAATACGTACCCATAATTTTTTGGATCATTCTAGAACATTTTCTATTATATCAAGTGTTTTCAAAGTTAGTGATTTTGCAGATGGAGAAGCAATGGATGAAATGTATAAAAGGTTAAATTTACTTGGAAATGATTTTTCAACAATGGTAAGTCAAGCTTATACAGTAGCTGATATTGTTCTTCCTATTATCAGAGATAAGAAAAAAGGGGTAATTGTTCCAGCGGGTCTAGAAGAACATTTATATCCATTTTTAGCAAGAGTTGCAATTGAAAGAATAAAAAGTAAAAATGGTGGAATTAATAATCTTATAGATAATGATGCTGAAGTTGGGGCGTTATACGGGAAATTAATAAGTGGACTTTTTCCATATGTGAAAATGTCTAAAAGTATTAAAGAATCTTCTATAAATCTTGGAGATACTGAAGAAGAAATATATTCAAAAATAGTTAATTGTGGTAGTAGAAACGAAGAAGTTATTTTGCAGATGATGGTCTTAGCATCTAATTGGAGCCATGATATTATCACTAAAGCTAAAAAAGCATACGAAAATATGTCTAATGATTATGATAAATGGTTTGAATTTAAAAATTACTATTATAACTTTTTTATTTCTATAAAAAAGTTATGGGATGAGTCAAAAAATAATAATGAAATAGATACTTATAATGAGTTATTTAAATAAGGAGTTAAAGATGAAAAAATTAATAGTTTGTGATATGAGTGGAATAGCATCTACTCGAGGAAAGAATAATGATGAATTATTAAATGTCCTAAATAATTTAAAAAACTACAATTGTACATTTTGTACCGGTAAAGGTTATAGTGGTGGATATGAAACTCTAAAAGATATTGACTTAAAAGTTCCTTTTATTTGTGAGAATGGTTCTGTTTTAGTAAATAAAGATGGGAAAATAGTATTTAACGAAAAGATGAATTCTTATGATGTTATTGAATTAATCAAAAATATAGTTAATAATTGCACTTTTGAATTTCTTGCATATGTCGATTTAAATACACATAAATATAAATTTTTGAGAGGAACTAAAAAATTAACTGAAGATTTAAATCAACCTTGGTTTTATAGTGAAGAAATATATACTGATGTAAATGATTTTATTAATAATATAGACATAGAAAATATTTGTAGAATTACTACAAGAGGATTAAGTGGAGAAAATAATATAGATAATTTAAATAAATTTCATGTAGTTATTTCTGAAAAAGAATTTCATTCAATTTGTAGCATTGGAGTAAATAAGGGGTCTGGAATAAAAAAGCTAGCTAAATACTGTAACATATCATTAAATGATATTATAATAATAGGTAATGACATGAATGATATTGATATGTTCAAATTAGATTGTGGTTTAAAAATTGCCACAGGAAATGAGATGCCACCAAAAGAACTTTTGAATTTATCAAATATATATATACCTTTGAATGATTTACCTGAATTTATTGAAAAATTTGACAAAAATAAAAATTAATGGTATAGTACGTGGAATAAAGGTGGAGAGGAGAAAAAATGGGAAATATTATTTTAACAGGAGATAGACCAACTGGAAGACTTCATTTAGGTCATTTGGTTGGATCATTATCACAAAGAGTTGAATTACAAAATTCTGGTTTATTTGATGAAATGTATATAGAAATTGCAGATTCACAAGCAACAACAGATAATTCTGGTAATATACAAAAAGTAAAGGATAACGTAATAGAAGTAGCTTTAGATTATTTATCATGTGGTATAGATCCAAAAAAATGTACAATTTTTTTACAATCTGAAGTTCCAGAATTAAGTGATTTAACATTCTATTATATGAATTTAGTAACTGTTGCAAGATTACAAAGAAATCCAACGGTAAAACAGGAAATAGAATATAGAGGATTTCAAAATACATTGCCAGTAGGTTTTATGACATATCCAATTAGTCAAGCAGCAGATATTACTGCATTTAATGCCAACATTATTCCAGTTGGCGATGATCAATTACCAATGATAGAACAAACAAGAGAAATTGTTAGATCATTTAATAGATTATATGGAGAAACATTGGTCGAACCACAAGCTGTTTTACCACAAAATACTGTATGTCATAGATTGCCAGGTACTGATGGTCAAGCAAAAATGAGCAAATCTATTGGTAATTGTATTTATTTAGCAGATAGTAAAGAAGAAGTAAAAAGAAAAGTTATGGGAATGTTTACAGATCCTAATCACTTAAGAGTTCAAGACCCAGGTGTTACGGAAGGTAATCCAGTATTTATTTATCTTTCAGCATTTTCTAAAGATAGACATTTTAATGAATATTTTAAAAACGAAGAAACTGGTAAACTTGAGTATAAGAATTTAGACGAATTAAAAGCACATTATGAACGTGGTGGATTAGGAGACGTGAAAGTAAAAAAATTCTTAAATTACGTTTTAGAAGATACACTAGCTCCAATTAGAGCAAGAAGACATGAATTAGAAAAACACATACCTGAAGTATATCAGATATTATTTGAAGGTAGTGAAAGAGCAAGAATTAAGGCTGCAGAAACTTTATCAAAAGTTAAGGCTGCAATTGGATTGAATTATAGAACTGATTATGATTTAATTAAAAGACAAGTTGAAAAATATGCTCAATTACATGCAGAAGAAGAAACAAAAAAAAAAACTAGAAGTAGGTAAAATAAAAAGGATTATGTAAAAATAATCCTTTTTATTTTATATTTTTTTCGATTACATTAAATTTCTCTTTATAATCAAAACCAGAATTTAATTTAAAACTTTTTGTTTTGTTAAATATTAATTCCAGTTTTTTTTTGCGTTCATTAATATTTATATTATTAAAATTAAGTAATTCTTTAAACAATAATACAGTTGGAGCTAAGCTTAATTCTAAAAAAGAATTTACATTTTCTATCGGAGAACATTTTACTAGTTCGAATTTTTGTTGTTTATCAATAGATACTTTTAATGAACTTGTTATATAATTTGAAACAAGTGATTTAAATTTACCAATGCGTTCAAAATCAATAGATACTTGTGCTTTTTTTCCATAATCAAATAACTCATCTGAGTTTTTTTCTTTCATTTGAATAAATTCATCAATAATTATATTTTTGCACTTAAAATAGTCAAAGAAATTTAAATATGTACCTACTCGTATATTGAAGTAATTTCTTATATTATATGGTAATATTAAACCGGTGTTTGTTATATATGTTGTTTCCTCAGTTATAATATCCCATCCGTTCGAAGCAAATAAGATAGCAAACGTAGTTTTTCCACCAAGGCTAGAATTATTTATAAGTATATTTTTATTATTTTTATTCACTAATCCTCCATGCACCGCAAATAATTCTCCATATAAAAGATAAGGTGTTAATATTAGTATATTGATCATAGTAATAACTTTTTTATTTTTTTTTATAATCATAAAACATTTTTTATTTTTTTTATCAAATATGTATATAAAATATTCATAGCATTTTATGATATAATAATTATAATCATTGCTACATTTTGCTTGAGAAGTGTTAACAGTTGCATTGTTAAAGTTTATAATCCCATTTGTTTGACTTAATTTATCATTTTTCAATACTATTAATGCTTTTTGAAAAATATTATCATTGTGTATTATATATGTCTCTAAAATATTATTGTTGCAACTATCTTTGAATAAAGAATTAAAAGTTTTTGAAAAATTTTTCAAATCATTTAAGTATAAATCGGATGTAGTATAAACAATTGTATTTAATTTTTTGTTTTCAAAAATTATTTTTTTAGTAATTTTTTTTATTTCCTTTTCTATTAAATTTATTATTTCATTCATTAAATATTTCATCCTTTCGTTTTATGAATATAATTTTTATTTACTATAATGATTTATAATGTCATATTTGAAAATTCTTTCTTTTAAATCTAGATTTGAATATAATTTTTTCTTGTGATTATATTGATCAAAAATTATATTTAATATTTCATTATTCGTTATATACTTTTCAAGATTATTAATTAAATTAACAATATATTGATGATTAAAATCATCAAAGATAGCATTTATATATTTTAAAGCAAAATATACATAATTTTCTGCTTTTACTTCTTTAATTTTTGACTCTAAAATTTCAAAATCTATTTTATCAAAATAATAATTAACAAAATAGTAAATATCGATTATTTTATACAAATCAAAAACTTTTCGCTTTTTTATAATATCAATTAATGCCATATCCTTATAAAGATGAATGCATAGCTCTATTATATTGTCATATTGATTTGCAGAAAATATTTGGAAATCATTAATAGTTATTTTTTCTTTATTATTTAATATTTTATTAATAATGTTTTGATCATAATTTGGGGTCCAATCTAAAGAAAAATTTAAATCAACATCAATGGTTTTAATTGTTACATTATCAGTTTTTTTTATAAAAGGGCAAGTTTCTCCTATTATAAGTAAGTTTTGTTCTAATTCATCTTTATTATATTCAATAATTGAGTCATTGATATAATCATATTTTCCTTGAACATATCCCATTTTTTTTAGTATTTTTGTTACTTTAGCTACTGAATTCTTATTAATAAGTATATCAATGTCATTACTTGCTCTTTCACCAGATTCAAAAATTGTTTGATTTAAAATTGTCCCTTTAAGAAAAATATGATTAATATTATAATAATTTAACTCATTAGAAATTTTCTTAATTTCTTTTAATTGTTTTTCACTTCTAATTTTTTGTGCTTGGTTTATCATATATGTAGAAAAGAAAACTGGATAATCTAACAATTTAATATTTATTTTATTCATTTTTGAATAAAATAAGCCTGATACTCTATGATAAGATATAAATCCTAGAATTTCCATCCAATTTATTCTATTGTTTTTAATTATATATTCTATTGTTTTATTGTTAGTATTATATTTTAAAATTTCTAAAATCAATTTTTTTTCAACTTGTTTCATCAAATTCTCCTTTTTTATAAAGTAAATTTCTTTTTAATAGTATAACATTTTTTTTATGTTCTAACAATTATTCACAACTAAAAAAATAATTATATTCAATTTAATTATAATTTTTGTGATATAGTAGAAATTTTTATGAGATTGGTGTAAAATATTAACTAATTATTGAGGTGATAGTATGAAAAATATTGATATCACAAAAATTGGACTTGGAACATGGTTAATGGGTGGCGATGTGAAACCAAATGATGGTTATGATGATGAAAAGAATATAAATGCAATTATTTATGCTTTGAAAAATGGTATTAATCATATTGATACTTCGGAGAGTTATTCTGGTGGTAAAAGTGAGGAATTAGTAGGGCGAGCAATTGAAAAGTTCGATAGAAATAAAATTTTTATTGCGACAAAAGTTAGAGAGTGGAATTTAAATTATGAAAAAATAATTTTGTCTTGTTATGAATCATTGAAAAGACTTAACACTGATTATATTGATCTTTATTATATTCATAAACAAAGTTTTGATATAGAGGTTAAAGAAGTGTGTAATGCGTTAAATTATTTGTTAGATAAAGGGATTATTAAAAATGTTGGTTTATCTAATGTAAGTATAGAAACAATTGAAAAATATAACAAGTATTTAAATAAGAAAATATATGCAGTTCAAAATCAATATAATTTAATATGTAGAGAATCACAAAAAAAAGGAATAATTGAATATTGCAAAAAGAATAATATTAAATTCGTTTGCTGGAGGCCTATTCAATTGTCATATCCAGGTGTTAAAGATCCTATGTATAAAAATGGAACTTATCCATTACTTGATAGTATTTCTGAAAAATATAAAGTAACTAATACTCAAATAGTAGCAAAATGGTTATTACAGCAAGAAAACGTATATATAATTTTCAAAAGTAGCAATTGTAATCATATTAAAGAAATAATAGACACAGAAAAATTTGAAATTTCTAATGAAGATTGGAATAATTTGGATAAAAGTTTTCCAATAAAATTTGATGTGGGGTGTTCAATAAATGAGTTTTACGAATTGTCTTAACGTAGTTTTATTCGATTTAGATGGTTTTATTTTGGACACGGAATTTATGTATATGAAACTGATGTTAGAATTTAATAATAATTATAAAATAAATATTTCAATGGACTATTATATTTCAAATTTTTTAGGTAAAACTAAAAATCAAATTATAGACACATTAAAAAATAATATTTTAAAAGAAGATTTGTTGGAAAAATATTTGGATGATTTACTAAATTATAGATAAAAATATATAAGTGAAAATAATATAAATATTAAGAATGGATTTTATGATTTAGTTAATTATTTGAAAAAAAATAATATTATTATTGGTATTGTAACCTTAAATTCTTTACATCTTGTTAAAAATTTACTAGTAAAAACACAAATTGACATAAATATCTTTGATATAATAATTACACGTGATGATGCAAGTGCTACTAAACCATCTCTAGATTTATATTTAGCTGCATTAAAAAAATTAAATGTGGATAAAGAACAAGTAATTGCGATTGAAGATAGTAATGTTGGAATAATATCAGCAGTTACTACAGGAATTCGAGTTATAAATGTTAGCGATATAGATAATGTAACTAATGAAAATAAAAAGAAATGTTATGTGACTGTTAAATCATTAGATAATATAATAAATATATTTAAAGAAAAGAGGATTTTGAATGAATATTATTAAGCCACAAAATATAAAAGAGCCATATGAATCACTGTATAAATTAAACATAGGTCATTCATTAGATGAGTATGAAACAGAAGAAGCTATGACATTAATTTTAAATGAAATAGATACATCAAAACGTATTAGTTTATTAACTATGCTTTTAAATGGAATAATGATTAAGGGACCAACAGTTAATGAAGTTACAGGATTGATAACAGCATCTTTGAAGATGGATAGTTTATTAACTAAAAATAGACTGAAAATTAAATTACCTAACAATGAAATTTTAGTTGGTGTAGCTTCAAGTGGAAAAAAGGGCATAAAGACAATTAATATTACAAGTACTGCTTGTTTTGTTGCTGCTGCCTGTGGAGCAAATATTGCTAAAGCATGTTCTCGTTCAACTTCTTCAAAAACAGGTTCATCAGATTTTCTAGATATATGTGGAATTGATATTAATATTCCATTTGAAAGAAAAATAGAAATTTTACAAAAACATCATATATCATTCTTTTCAATTGAAGATACCACTCCAAAATTTGCTGAAGTTTATGGTGGGATTTTTTATGCGCCACATGCGATGAGTTTTGCACTTGCTGGTTTAAGTTTTCCAATTGAAATTGATACTCTTGCTTATGGATTGTCTCATCCTAATGTTAAATTATCAGCAGAGGTATTAAAAAAATTTAATATAAAAAATGCTTTGGTATATTCTTGTACATATGATGGAATACATTATTTAGATGAACTACTTCCTATAGGATGTGTTAATCTTACAAGAATTAAAGATTCAAATGTCGAAAAAAGTATTTCTTCATATATTCAAGAAGCATTATGTCTAGAATCTAATTTTAATATTTCAAAAATCAAAGAAAAAGAAGATAAAGAGAAAAATGTTTTGTCATCACTAAAAATATTGAAAGGAGAAGGAAATAAAAGTCAAGTTGATGCAATTTGTATTAATGCTTCTATTTTTCTACTGCTGGCAGATAAAGTTAATTCAATGGAAGAAGGATATAACCTGGCTAAAAAAGTGCTAAAGACTGGAAAAGTATGGAATGTTTTTTTAAATGTTGTAGATTTATATAATGGTGATAGTAAAAAAATTAATGAATTAGTTGATAAATATATAGAAATATAATCATTAGAGAAATTTATTGAATAAAGGAAATATTTTTTAATCAAACGAACAATATAAAATAAAATTTAAGATATTGTTGTTGAAAAAATGTTTCGGAAAAACTAGTTATAAACAATATTATGAATTAGGATTTTTAGAAAAACATACAGATAAATAAGAAGATGTTTAGTTATATAATGCGAAATATGTGATTCTATTGATGATTTGGTATCGCAATTTTTCATGTTAATAATGTTTATCCAATGTTTAGTAATATAATTTTATACTCAGTTAATTCTTTTATTATCTGGTTTGTTTTCAATCAATTCGTCGGATAATAGGATAAACTTTTTCTTGTCGCATTTTTCATATACAGATTTTACAAATCTTTTTCTAAGTTCTTTATTAGTGGCTATTCTATTAATTTTTTATTTGATATAAAACTCGTAAGTATTTACTACAATATTATTTTTACTATATAACTTAAGTTTAGATTTTCTCGAAGTAATTCAAGTACAATTATCACTTAATAAGTTAATAGTCTCTAACTTTTTAAAGTTATGTATTTTACATATTTAATTAATTAAATTCTTTCAAGAAGTTTTAGAGAAAGTAACGAACACATATAATTCAATTCTATTATTTTTAGTCCTAGCTCAAGTAAAAATAACAAAACATTTAGATATAATAAGATGTTTTTTTACAATAATCAGAATTTAAAAATAAATTTCTACATTTTTATAATATTCAATTTGTTTCATTTTGTATATTTTGTAGTATATTTAACATATAAAAGAACACTTTACTATTTTAAGCTAGAATAGTAATTATGTCAGAAGTTTTTTTTTTTACGTTTTTTTTAAACATTTTTACACTATCTTTAAATTAGTTAGGTTGCGAATATAGTCTGCCGTATGATATAATAATCTTGGTGAAATAAATGAAAAAAGATATAAAATTTTTAGGAGTTATAATATTAGTTGCTTTAATTACAATGTTGCCGATGTTTACAAGCAGTTATAAATCTAGTCATGATACTAAATTTCATTTGGCTAATATCGATAGTTTAACTGAACAAATTAAGGATAATTTTTTATTTCCTAGCAAAATAGTTGGCGAGATTGGTAATGATTTTGGTTATGGAACCGAACTTTTTTATCCACCTCTTGGTCATTATTCAGCAGCTTATATTAATGTTATAGTAGATGATCCTGTAATTAGTCTTGAAATTGTTCATTTCCTTGGATTATTATTATCAGGAATAACGATGTATTATTTGTCTAAAACAATTTCTAAAAATAAATTTATTGGCTTATTGTCGGCAGTTATTTATATGCTTTTTCCTTATCATTTGTCTAATATTTATATAAGAGATGCTTTGGGTGAAAGTTTAGTTTTTATTTTTATCCCTTTAGTTTTTTTAGGACTATATGAATTGTTTAACGATAATATTAGAAAATTTTATCCATTATTTATTATTGGGTATGTTGGTGGAATGTTATCACATTTAATTATGATGTGTTACTTGACAGTTATAATATTAGTATTTTTAATTGTAAAATATAAAACAACTTTAAAATATTTAAAACAATTTATTATTGCCTCATTATTTATTTTAGCAATAACATCACCTTTTTGGATTTGTTTGTTACAGCAAAAATTATTAGGTAATTATAATGTTTTTGTCGACGGTGTTATGGTTCAAGGTACTTGGGGTAATGGGTTAAATCCTTTAGAATATTTATTAGTTTTTAAAAATATGGGTACTGGAGAAATAAAATATTATATTGATTTAATTGTTTTAGTCTTATTAATTATAACTTTAAAAAATTATAAGGATACGAAAAACAAATTTTATAAATATGTATTAATATTTGGTATAGTTAGTTTAATTTTATCTAGTAAGTTATTTCCTTGGGATATTTTACCTAAGTCATTAAGATTAATTCAATTTCCTTGGCGATTTGCTTCTTTTGTGGCATTATCAGTTAGTTTAATTGCTCCTTTATGTATTAGTAAATTTAAAGATAAAAAAGCTTTGACATTGATTTTAATTATTGCGATGGTTTTATTATCTCAATCTAATTTAAAACAAGCGACTAATGAAGTAATAAATTCTGATAATTTAGAGTATTGGTATGGAGTTGGTGTCCAAAGAGAGTATACACCAGTTAATACAGTTAACAATTTAGATTATTATAACAACCGTAATCATGATATAATAATAGTTGAAGGAACAGGTAATGTTGAGTTAATAAGTAATGATATACCTTATTTAGAATTTAGTGTTAATGGTTCTATTACAATTGAATTACCACGTCTATATTATATTGGTTATACTTTAGTTGATGAAAATGATAATAAAGTTGATTTTTATGAAAACGAAAAAGGTTTTATTGAAACTAAAGTAGATGATGGAACTTATAAATTAGATTTTACAGGAACTAAATATGATAAATTAGCTAGTGTTGTATCGATTGTTAGTATTTTAGGTTTTGTTTTATTTGTGTGGAGGAAGAAATGAAAATAAGTGTTGTTGTGCCATGTTATAATGAGGAAGAATCTTTACCCATTTTTTATGAAGAAATTAATAAAGTAATGAAAGAAATGAAAAAAGTTAAATTTGAACTAATTTTTATTAATGATGGTTCTAAAGATCAAACTTTAGATATTTTAAGAAATTTAGCTAGTAATGATAAAAATGTTCGTTATATTTCTTTTTCGAGAAACTTTGGAAAAGAAGCTGGTATTTTAGCTGGACTTGAAGCTTCTTTAGGTGATTATGTTTGTATGATGGATGTCGATTTACAAGATCCTCCTCATTTGTTAATTGAAATGTATGAAACATTACAAAATGGTGATTATGATTGTGTTGCGACACGTAGTGTTTCAAGAAATGGATATTCTTTTTTAAGAAAATTTCTTACAAAATGGTATTATAAAATTATTAATAAGATTTCTAAAATAGAAATTGTTGATGGAGCCCGTGATTTTAGATTAATGACCAGACAAGTGGTTGATGCCATCTTATCTTTAAAAGAGTATAATCGTTATTCTAAAGGTATATTTAGTTGGGTTGGCTTTAATACTAAATGGATAACTTTTGAAAACAAAGAAAGAGTAGCTGGCACAACTAAATGGAATTATTGGAAATTATTTGCTTATTCATTGGAAAGCATTGTCGGTTTTTCGACTATTCCTCTCCTTATTTCTTCTATTGCTGGTATATTATTTTGTATTATATCGTTTATTATGATTATTGTTATCATTTGTAAAACCTTGATATTTGGTGATCCTGTTTCTGGTTGGCCAAGTACTGTTTGTATTATTTTCTTTGTTAGTGGCATTCAATTATTTTGTTTAGGGATAATGGGACAATATTTAGCTAAAGCTTATTTAGAAGTTAAAAATCGACCTGTTTATATTGTTAAGGAGACCGAAAAAGATGTTAAGTAATTTATATAATAAATATAAAGAAATAATAAATTATTTGATTTTTGGTGGATTAACAACTTTAATATCAATTGGAACATACGCTTTATTTACAAAAATATTTAATATCGATTATTTAATTAGTAATGTTCTATCTTGGATAATTGCCGTATTATTTGCTTTTGTTACAAATAAATTGTTTGTATTTGAAAGCAAAAGTAAAGATAAAGCATTAGTCTCTAAAGAAATAATTAATTTCTTTTTCTTTAGAATAGTTTCTTTAGGACTTGAAATGATTATTATGTATGTATTTGTTGATTTGCTTTTGATTAATGATTTAATAACTAAAATAATTGCTCAAGTTATTGTTATTTTATCTAATTATATTTTTAGTAAAGTATTTGTCTTTAAAAAATCAAATTAAAACTATTTTTGTCGCAAAATAGTTTTTTTTGTTATAATGTTATTAGGTGTTATATATGAAAAAGAGAAAGATTGTTATTGGTGGAGTAATATTATTTATTATTTTAGTATGTTTAGTTATCTTCTTATTTTGGTTTTTTATAAATAAAGATTCATCTTTAAATTCTGATAATCCTAATGTCGGAGAACCTAATAATCCTAGTGAAGAAAATCATCCTTCAGAACCTGATCCAGTTGGAACTAATTATTTAAATAATGTCAGTGGGGAAGTTGACGAAGAAATAAAAAATGTTATTGTCGAGTTTTTAAATGTATATTATAATTCCATTAAAAATTTAGAAGAAAATGATATGACTTATTTATTTTTAGATCCTAATTCTGAA
>CAMLYN010000011.1 GCA_946491675.1 uncultured Mycoplasmatota bacterium
TAAAGGAAATTTCATTATAAAAAGGTATAAACAACCTTTTTTTTCATAAAATTAAATAGGTGATTTTATGTTAAAAAGAAAGATGATTAGAAAGATTATTATTGCCTCTTCTGCCCTATTCGCACTTCTTTTAATTTATCTAATCCCAAACAGTCAAGATGATAAACTAGATATTAACCAAAATTTAGAATATGTTAATTTGGAAGTAGTAACAAATAGTATTTATTTAATTGATAATTATAATTATTTAGGTAAAGCTGAAGTTGTTGTAAATAGTACTTCAATCGAAGAAAAAGTTAAGGAATTAGTCGAAATTTTGATTAGTGGTGGTGAAGGCGAAAATAAAATACCAAATGGATTTAAATCAATTCTACCAAGTGAAACTAAAATATTAAGTGTAAAATATGAAGAAGGTTTAATAAAAATTGACTTTTCCAAAGAACTGTTAAATATAAATAAAGACTTAGAAGAAAAAATGATTGAAGCAATTATCTATACTGTTACTTCAGTTGATGAAGTTGAAAAATTGATTATTTATGTTGAAGGTGATATTTTAACTAAATTACCGCAAACTAAAATAAATCTTCCTAGCACTTTAGATCGAAATTTTGGAATTAATAAAACCTATGACTTTACTAAAACTGATGACATAAATCAGGTTACTATTTATTATTTAAATAAACATAATGACAATTATTATTATGTACCAGTTACTAAATACTTAAATGATAATCGCGATAAAATAAGAATCATCATTGATGAATTAACTAGTACTAATGCATATAATACTAATCTATTAAGCTACTTAAACAGCAATACGGAAATTTTGGCCATCGAAGAACAACCAGATATATTAGAATTAACTTTTAACTCATATATATTTTCTGACGTCGATTCTAAAGATATATTAGAAGAAGTAATTTATACAATTTGTTTGTCAGTTAAAGACAACTATGATGTAAGTGAAGTTGTTATTAAAAATGAAAATGAAGAAATATATCAAGCAGTATTAAAAGAAATTGAATAAATTTGACTTTTTATAAAAAATATATATAATATTTTTCACCAAAAGGAGGATATTATGAGTTATACTGATGATTTATTAGTTTCTTTAAATGCAAAAATTGAAAAATTAATTCATTCTATGCAAAACCAAAAAGATTTAAAGGAAATTAAAGAACCATTAGAAGAAGCTAACCAATTAAAAAAATTTGAATTGCAAATGCAGTATCCAGAAAGTTTTCAAGAATTCGAAACCAAACAAAAATAGTTATCATTTTTTAGATAACTATTTTTTATTGACTTTATGCTCTATTTTATCCCATCCAACGTCTTTTTTAAATAAAGCTCTTAAAGCACAGCTTACATAAGTTGTCAAATAAATTGGATTATAAAATATTGTTTTTATTTTCATTTTTTTACTTAAATCAAGCTTGTCCTTCTTTATCATTTTAATGGTTACAATCATCATAATCAAATAAACAATTAAAATAATACTAAATAAAAATATTAAAGCTATATAAATAGGAACATTTCGATCAAACATACTGATAAATAATAAAATCAAAGTCTTTAAAATATAAAGAATTATACCAATAGCTAAATAAATATAAGCTCTAACCCCTAAACAAGCACTATATTTAGAACCATAGTTTTTTTTATCTTGATTCATACTTTTAGCAATTAATGGGATATATTTTTTCCTAGAATCAAAATATCCTTTTATCCATCTAACTCTTTGTTTTACAGTTTGACTATATTTAGTTGGTTGTTCATCGTAAAAAATAGCTTTATCATTATAGTAAGTTGTTAAGTTATGTAATATGCTATATAAACTTAATTCATAATCTTCTGTTAGACTATTGAATGGATAACCCTGCCATTTTTTTATCCAACTACCTTTTATATAAAATCCAGTTCCCGATACTACAACATTAGCATTATATTTATTTCTAAAATTGTTTCCTAATGTATTTATCATTGAAAAAGTCAAACTAGAACAAGCCGCAATAACATTATCATTACCATTTTTACAATTACGGTAACCAACACCAATATCATAACCTTGCTTATAAGTTTCTAACATTTCTTTAAAGTAATTTTTATCTAAAATATTATCAGCATCAAAAATGAAATATAAGTCATATTCTTTTTTTATTTGTTTTAAAGCTTCATCTAAAGCATAACCTTTTCTTGGCTTTTTAGTAGTTCTTATAATAACTGTTGCATCATATTTTTGACATATTTCAACTGTTTTATCTTCTTTAGTTTCAACTATAACATAAACATCTTGCATGGAAAATTTAACAGTTTGTTCTTTTAAACTTTTAAGTAGTCCTTCAATAACTAAGCTCTCATCACGAGCTGGAATCAAAACTGCAAAATGAGTATTATTATTTTTTTCTTTTTTTAACGGATTATTATTTTTTCTAATATTAATATTACCAAGAATTAATAAAATTATCCCCATAAATATAAAACATAAACAAATCAAATCAAATAGCATTTATTCACCACCCGAATATGACATATTAGGAAAATATTTAGCTAAAAACTCATCATCATAATGCTTATCAAAAAATTGACCAATTGGTGTGAAAGCAGGAATATTGTTTCTTCTTAGGGTTTGTCTAATTATAGCTCCCCAAGATATAAGCATATTAATTATCATAAAAATGAGTAGAACTCTAGTTAATAAAGAACCTAAATTATAAGGTATTTTTTCAATCCATTTTGAAATAAATGGATATAAATATCTTACTAATAAGAGTGACAAAAATCCCCATAAAAACATATATTCTAAAGTTATTCTTCCATTGATATTAAATAATTTATGAGAATAATCCCAAGAAATTGTTTGCGTAAATGTTTCTTGTAAAAAGCCAATTAAGTATTCAATTCCCCCACCTAGTAATGAGCCATAAATTACTGTTTCATACCATTTATGTTTTTTATCAGCTAACAAACAAATAATTAATACCGCACCAAATCCATATATAACATTAAATGGTCCGTATATTACCCCACGGCGATACTCCCAAACTAACTCACCAGTTCTTGAATAAACTAAAAATAAATTTAAAATTTGTTCATATAATGAACCAAATACTGAAGCTATAAGAAATATAATGAATAATTTATCAAAACATATTCCTTTAGCAAACACCTTATCTTTTTTTAAAAGTTTTTTTAATTTTTCTTTCATACTATCCAACCACTTCTAAAGATTATATCTTTATTATACTATATATTTTTTTAAATAACAAATAATTACAAAATTGTAAGATTGTTATTTTAAAAATTTTCTTTTGGTAGCTTCTCCACCTCTAATATGTCGCAAAGCTTTATTATTTTGAAAAACATTTATAACTTCAGCACTCATTTTTGAATTATATTGTGGTAATAGTTCATTTAAATCACGATGAACACATGATTTAGAAACTCCAAATACCTTTGCAGTTTGTCTAACAGTTGCTTTATTAACAATTACATAATTTGCTTCTTGTAACACTCTTTCATAAATTTCTATATCTTTAATCATAATAAATCCCCCCTTAAGTTCGTTATATTATATTTTAATTTTAAAAATTTGTCAATTTTACTCTTCATCTACTTTTAATACAGCTAAAAAGGCTTCTTCAGGTATTTCGACTCTTCCTACCATTTTCATTCTTTTCTTACCTTCTTTTTGTTTTTCTAACAATTTTCTTTTTCTTGATACATCGCCACCATAACATTTAGCTAAGACATCTTTTCTAACTGCTTTAATTGTCTCTCTAGCAATTACTTTATTGCCAAGACTAGCTTGAACAGGTACTTCAAATTGTTGTCTTGGTATCATTTTTCTTAACGTTTCAACAATATTTTTACCACGTTTATAAGCAAAATCTTTATGAACAATAACACTTAAAGCATCGACAACTTCACCATTTAATAAAATGTCCATTTTGACTAAATCACTTGATTTATAACCAATTAAATCATAATCAAATGAAGCATAACCTTTTGAAATACTTTTAAGTCGATCAAAAAAGTCATAAACTATTTCTGATAAAGGTATTTCATAATGAATATTAACCCTTGTTTTATCTAAATATTCCATGGAAATATAATTACCTCTTTTATCTTGACACAATTCCATAATTGGACCAATATACTCACTTGGAACAAAAATAGATGTTTTAATATACGGTTCTTTGATATCTTTTATTTTAACTTTATCAGGCATTTTACTAGGGCTATCAATATTAATAATGGTATTATCAGTTAAAGTTACTTCATAAATAACTGATGGACTAGTAACAATTAAATTAATATTAAATTCTCTTTCTATTCTTTCTTTTATTATTTCTAAATGTAACAATCCTAAAAAACCACATCTAAAGCCAAACCCCAAAGCTTTTGAAGTTTCTGGAGTAAATTCTAATGAGGCATCATTTAATTTTAATTTTTCTAAAGCTTCTCTTAAATCTGGATATTTAGATGTTTCAATCGGATAAATTCCTGAAAAAACCATCGGTTTCATCGGTTTATAACCAGGTAGTATAGTTAATGCTGGGTTACTATTTAAAGTAATAGTATCTCCTACTTGAATATCTGAAATATCCTTAATTGCTGCACACAAATAACCTACTTCACCAGCTACTAATTCCGTTTTTTTTATTTCTTTAGGCGAATTTACTCCTAGTTCAACTACTTCTTCTATCTTTTGAGTAGCCATTAATTTTATTTTATCGCCCTCTTTAACTTTACCATTGACCACTCTAATTAAAACAACGACTCCTCGATACGGATCATAAAAGCTATCAAATATTAATGCTTGTAATGGTTGATTAATATCTCCTTTAGGAGCTGGTATTTTTTTGATAATAGCTTTAATTAATTCTTTTATACCAATACCATTTTTAGCTGAAGTTAAAATTATTTCATCTTTTGTAAAACCAAATGTATCTTCTAATTCTTTAGTTACTTTATCAATATCAGCATTAGGTAAATCAATTTTATTGATAACTGGGATTATTGTTAAATTATTATCTAAAGCTAAATATAAATTAGCTAAAGTTTGTGCTTCAATACCTTGAGCTGCATCAACAACTAGAATAGCTCCTTCACAAGCAGCTAAAGAACGACTTACTTCATAGTTAAAATCAACATGTCCTGGTGTATCAATTAAATGTAATATATAATCTTCGTTGTTATAATGATATTTTAATTGAACAGCATTTAGTTTAATTGTAATACCACGTTCTCTTTCAATATCCATATTATCTAACAATTGATCTTGTTTTTCTCGTTCTGTAATTGCCCCTGTTTCTTCTAAAATTCGATCAGCTAAAGTACTTTTCCCATGATCAATATGAGCAATAATCGAAAAGTTTCTGATGTTTTCTTGTTTCATGTTAAATCACCTGCTATTATTATATATTAAATTATATTAGTTGACAAGAAAAACACTTTTACAAGTGTTTCCTAATATAAATTATAAATAAAACTAATGATATCAAACTAATTATTGAACCCAGTTTAAATCCTTTTACTTCATAAATTATCTCAATGTCATGATTTCCTTCTTCTAAATCTAAACCAATAAAATTATTTATTACTTTATAATAATCTGTTTCTTGATTATCAACTAATATTTTAAAATTTTCATTGTAAGGAATTGATAAAAATAAAACGTTTTCATCTGTAACATTAATACTTCCCTTAATATGATTTTCTTTAAAATCTGTTATATTTAGTTGATTATCTTTTAACTTATTATAAACTTCTTTAAATTTATCAAAATCAAAATAAGCTAAGTAGATATTTTTCAAGTCACATTTACCAATGATTTTTATTTCTACTTCTTCACCTATTTCAAAATCATTTTTAATATAAATACTTTTATTAGAAATAAAATCTAAATTATAACATTTATCATTTATACAAACACTATATATTTCTGTAGTATCAATACTATTTTCAACAAATAATAAATAAAAATCATCAGTATTAGTTATCGTTATTTTATCTTTAACCTCCTCTATTTGATAAACACCATTATAATTTGTCATTTGCTTTACCATTTCATTTTGACAATCAAATGCATTATCACAATAAAAACCATTTTTAATATCATTATCTACCATATATCCCAAGCTTAAAGCATAAGGATTTTTATAAAGAAAACTATCTTTATAAAAATTACCATATAATATCTCACCATAACTAGATATCTGATTAACATTTAATAGTTCATAATAATCAATTTTATCTGATGATTCATAATATTTTATTCCAAATAAAGTATCTAATAGTAAATAATGACTATATAGTAAAAATTTATTATAACTATAATAACCAATATTGTTGTGGAAATCACTATTTATTAAATTAGTTGACAACCAGCCTGTAACACCATAATATCCATAATTTAAAGGATCATTTAACGCAGTTCGATTAGAAAATTCCATTCGATAAAAACTATCATCATTAATTTGCTGAATAATTGATGTTTTTTCATTATATCTTCCTTTTAAATAATTACGATATGAAAACACATTAGCATATAAAACAATATAGCTATTAAAAAACAATTCAGATAAAGTTAGAATAATAAATAAAATTTTAGCATCTTTAGATTTTGTTTTGAAAATAAACAAATAAACTATAAATAAGGCTACACTAATATATATAAATATTAAATTAATACTATTTTTTACAATAAACAAATTAGCTAAAATCAAAAACACTGCCAAGCCCAAATAATAATATATTTTATCAACATGTCTTATATTTATTAATGATTTTAGACATAAACTTATAAAGAAAATATTAAACAAAAATATATATCTAAAATTAAATCCAACGGGGTCGCTTAAAGCATGCCAAAAATTATTTATTGGAACAATTAAGACGCTTATTATTAGTATAAAAATAAAAATAAAAGACAGTATTTTTTCTTTTTTAGTTATTTTTTTATTTACAAAATAGAAAAATAATAAAATAATATTAAATATTCCAATGTATAAATAAGGATAATATTCATTATTTATATTACCATCATGAGCACCAATAAGAAATCTAGATAAGGCACCGATAATATCTTCATTAAAAAAATAATTACGAGAGCTATCTCTTTGAATTTTTAATATATCTAATAAATTAGGTAAATGAATAAATAATGTCATTAATCCAGCTAGTATAGAAACAATAAAAAACATTTTTATTGTTTTTTTATCTTTTTTTTCTTGTAACAAGTATTTATAAGTAAAATATAACACACTAAATATGCAACACATGTATCCCATATAATAGCTTGTTAAAATAGTTGTAAATAAAACTATACCATATAATAAAGGTTTTTTATCTTTAATTAATTTATCAATAGATAATAATAACAATGGTGCTAAAAAGTAAGCATCTAACCACATCATTTGAAAATAATTAGCTATTATGTAATAAGATAAAGCGTAAGCTGTTGAAAAAACTAATGTATACTTACTTTTGTAATTATAATTTAAATAAGTGTACATAGTAAGTCCACATAAACCTATCTTTAGTAAAATAAGTAACATAAAACAATACTCAATATTACTATAGCTAAATAAATTAACTAAAAAATTAAGTGGACTAATTAAATAATAAGCAATAGTAGAAATCATAGGTGTTCCAAATCCTATTTGAAAAGAATAAAAAGGATTTGATATTCCATCAAAAATTTGCTTTAAATATATTAATAATTGTTGATATTGATACTGTGCATCACTATATAAAATTGAGTAATCGCCAAGTAAAATATTTTTCAATATCAAAATAAAAGTTAAAAAAACAAATGGTATTAAAAATGATAAAATATATTTTTTCATACTATCACCATAATAATCATAACATATTTTAAAAAAAAATAACATAATTGAAAGCACAAAAAAACTACTATAATTACTTATAATAGTTTTAAATGTTTTTAATTTATTCTGTTGGGTCAGCCCAAGTACCACCAGTCATAACAACGTTATATCCATTACTTACAACTGTAATAGCTGTAACTTGTCCACCAGAAAATGTAGCACTTCCACTAATAGAAGCATTTCCTAAATTTACCATTTTACCAATAGTAGCTGTATCAAATGTAGCTGTAGTACAATCTACATCAGTGTCTTCATCAAAAGTGCCCATTTGTTTTTTCATCTCACTTGTAGCACAATAGTTATTGATACCACTTACGATCATATTAGCTTCTGATTCAGCAGCACTCATTCTTGCATCTTCTACAACATCCAAAATAATAGGTGTTGCGATTAATGCTACGATTGCTAAGATGATAATTACAGCTAATAACTCAATTAATGTAAAACCTCTTTTCATTTAATCTCACCACCTTTACTTTTCTATATCTACGTTCATTATACCTTTTTTTTAAATTTTAGTCAAGAAAAAATGTCTAATCTTGGTAAACTAACTCAAAAAGAAAAATCAAAACATAAATTTTGATTTTTCAACTAGTCTAAGTACTAGGTTTTGTTGGGTCAGCCCAAGTACCACCTGTCATAACAACATTATAACCATTACTTACAACTGTGATGGCTGTAATTTGTCCACCAGAAAATGTTGGATCGCCACTAATAGAAGCATTCCCTAAATTTACCATTTGAGCAACTTCTGCAGATGTTACACCATCAGCACAAATATTAGTATAATCAGAATCCATTTGTGCTTTCATTTCAGCAGTTGCACAATAATTGTTAATGCCACTTACGATCATATTAGCTTCTGATGAGGCGGCGCTTATTCTTGCATCGTCAACAACATTTAAAATTATAGGTGTTGCGATTAATGCTACGATTGCTAAGATGATAATTACAGCTAATAGCTCAATAAGCGTAAAACCTTTCTTCATTTAATCTCACCACCTTTTCCAACTATGTACAAACATAGTCAATTATATTATTTACATAATTAGAAAAAGTATGTGCTATTTTAACTTTTCATTAATAAGTTCTAATTCTTTTTTATCTTTAATTAAACTATTTTTTTCATTTTCTACTATTTCTTTTGGAGCTTTATTAATATATCCCTCATTAGATAATAAATTTTCTCTTCTTGCAATTGAACTAATTAATCTTTCTTTTTCTTTTGATAGTTTTTCTTTTTCTTCATTTGTTAATCTACCATCATAATATAAAGAGATTATCTCATTATTAAAATTAATATCAATTTTATTAAATTCACCATTATATTCAGTTAAAATACTATCATTTTTTAATATTTTACTAAGTAAATTTTTATTTTCTAAAACCAATTTATTATTAGTTACAATTAAATAATTCTTACCTAAATTATTTTCTAATTTAATTTTTCTAATCTTTTTAATTAACTCAATTAATAAATCTAAAGTATTATCTTTAAATTCAAATTCTTTATTAGTTTTTGGATAATCACTTATCATAATAGATTCATCGTGAATTGGTAGCATTAAATATATTTCCTCTGTAACATAAGGCATAAATGGATGTAATAATTTTAAAATATTAGTTAAAACTATTAATAAAACTGTTTTAGCAGTATCATTCATATCAGTTTTAGAAAGTTCAATATACCAGTCACAAAAGTCATCCCAAATAAAACTATATAATTCTTTACCCACAACATTAAATTCATATTTATCCATATGTTTTGTAACATTACTAATTAAACTATTCATTTTGTTTAGAATCCATTTATCACTAATTGACAAATTATCTAAAGTATAATTAAAATTTTCAATATTCATTAATACAAAACGTGATGCATTCCATAATTTATTAATAAAATTCCAAGTAGCTTTAACTTTCTCTTCGTCATATCTTAAATCAGTTCCTGAAGCAGTAGTTGTCGATAAAAAGAATCTTAACGCATCGCATCCATATTCATTAATAACATCCATAGGATCTACGCCATTACCTAATGATTTACTCATTTTTCTTCCTATTTTATCTCTAATTAAGCCATGAATCAAACAATCTTTAAATGGTCTTTTATCAGTAAAGTGTAATCCTTGAAAAGTCATACGATTAACCCAAAAAGGAATAATATCATAACCTGTGACTAAACAGTTATTTGGATAATATCGATTTAATAATTCATTATTATCTGGCCAGCCTAGAGTACTAAATGGCCATAAAGCTGATGAAAACCAAGTATCTAAAACATCTGGATCTTGAATCCAATCATCACCTGGTGATTCATACCCAACATATATTTCATCATCTTTATACCAA
This sequence comes from uncultured Mycoplasmatota bacterium, assembly GCA_946491675.1. The sequence goes on from CAMLYN010000011.1 coordinate 10,242, forward strand.
GCAGGTATTTGATGACCCCACCATAATTGACGAGATATACACCAATCATAAGTTATTTCCATCCAATGATTCATAATTTTTTCATATCTGGTTGGAATAAAATTAACTTTTGTATTTTTATTTTTTTGATTTTCTAAAACTCGATCAGCTAAAGGGCGCATTTTAACAAACCATTGCTTAGATAAATATGGTTCTATCATAACGTCTGTTCTTTCAGAATGGCCAACAGCATGAGTTATTTTTTCGACTTTAATTAATAAGTTTGCTTTTTTTAAATCTTCTACTAGTTGTTTGCGACATTCAAATCGATCTAAGCCATTATATTTAAATGCATTTTCATTCATTGTTCCATCAGGATTAATAACGATTATTCTATCTAAATTATGTCTATTTCCTACTTCAAAGTCATTAGGATCATGAGCTGGAGTAATTTTAACAACACCAGTTCCAAATTCTGGATCTGCATGTTCATCGGCAACAATCGGTATTTTTTTATTAGCTACTGGTAATATAACATTTTTACCAATATATTTTTTATATCTTTCATCATTAGGATTAACAGCTACTGCTGTATCACCAAATAACGTTTCTGGTCTAGTTGTAGCTACTTCTAAGTATTTATCACTATTTTCAATATAATATTTGATGTGGTAAAAAGCACCCTCAACATCTTTATAAATAACTTCCTCATTCGATAAAGCCGTCATTGCTTTAGGATCCCAGTTAATAATTCTCTCACCACGATAAATTAAACCTTCATTATATAAATCAATAAATACTTTTTTAACAGCTTTTGATAATCCTTCATCTAAAGTAAATCTTTCTTTAGTATAATCTAATGATAAACCTAATTTAGCCCATTGTTCATGAATATTATTAGCATATTCTTCTTTCCATTCCCAAGCATATTTAAGCCAATCTTCACGACTCAAACTACGTGGATTAATCCCCATTTCTTTTAATTTGGCGTCAACTTTTGCTTGCGTAGCAATTCCTGCATGATCCATGCCTGGTAACCATAATGTATCATATCCTTGCATTCTTTTATAACGAATAATAATATCTTGTAAAGTTGTATCCCAAGCATGACCCAAATGTAATTTACCAGTTACATTAGGTGGTGGGATAACAATACAATATGGTTTTTTAGATAAATCACCACTTGTAAAATATCCTTTTTCTTTCCAAGTTTCATATTTATTTTTCTCAACTTCCAAATGATTATACTTACTTTCTAACACAGTATTCCTCCTAACTAAAAAAAAATCACATCCTCATAAGGACGTGATTATACGTGGTACCACCTTAATTTATAGACAAAGTCTACCTTAAAGACTATAACGCGTCACCTTTTGCTCAAAAGACTACTTCATTAAAGATTATTAAATGTTTACACCAACCACATTTTCTCTTGAAATAATTACTTTAACTACTCCTTCTTCATCACAGCTATCAATATGATAACACATTTTTTTAATTCAAACAATATTTAAATAGCCAATTTTTTAATATTGATTGAAAAACTAGCTAAAGCAACGAACAAACAATAAATATTGAATATAATTTGTTATACCTAAAAGTTTTTTATTTAAGTATCTTATATAAATATACCTTTTGCAATAAATTTTTTTATATATGCAATCATAAATTTACTTGAATTTTTATATATTCCAATTTGTTTTGATAAATCATAGTTTCTTCTATATTATTAAAATTCGTTCTTATTGCTTTTAATATGTTTTTTTCTTCTTTTGGAATGTAAACACTCAAATGAACATAACCATTTTTCTTTAAGTAGTTAAATATCAAATTAATATATTCTTTATCTAAAAAATTTTTTATATTAATTGTAATCCAATTACTATTTTTAACAAAAATTATAAAATCATCTACAAATTCATCATTATTTTCAATCACATAATATTTTGCATTTCCATCTCTTACCTCTAATCCTTGTGGACAATTAGCACTTTTAATACCATTAATCAAAACATATTTTTCTATTTTATAATTTTAACAACTTGTTATTATACAAAAAAGCATTAAACATATATAAGTTTAATGATCATTTGTCTTTTACATTAATAATATATAACAAGATAATTTTAAACAATTTTTTACAAAAAACTAAAAATCAACAATATTTAAACAGTTAATTTATTTAAATTATTAATAAAATTTTTGCTTTTTAAATATAATCCTGTATACCGATCATAATACTCGTTTAAAAAATTATTAATTTCATTCTTTGCTTCTTTACTAACTTCTAATTTTGTTATTTTTAATATATCAACATAATAATACATTCTAATTAATTTAATTGTTTTATCACTAACAATTCTTTCATTTGTATAACATTTACTACAGACAAATCCACCAGCATCACTTGATAAAGTTTTAATCGAAGTACTACCACATTTTGAACACCTATCAATAACAGGCATAACTCCTAAATAATCTAGGTATTTTAGTTCCAAAATATTCATAATAACTAAAGGATCATAATTTTCGTTTATCTTAGTTAATGCACTAATTAATAAATCAAATATTTCTAGTTTTAAACTATGTTTTATTACTTGACCGGTTAATTCTAAAAGATAAGTAGCATAACTTATCTTTGTAATGTCTTTTTTAATATTTTTAAAATTATCAATAATATCAACATTTGATAAAATCGATAATTTATCTTTTTTATAGTAGATATAAAATTTGCCAAAGGTCAGTTTATCAGTTGAACTTCTTAAACTACTTTTGATACTTCTTGCTCCTTTAGCAATCATTCCAATAATACCATACTCTTTAGTGATAACATTAATAATTTTACTAGTTTCACCATAATCTTGACTAGTTAAAATAATTCCTTCAACTTCAATCATTGTTAATCAACTCAAATCGATATTCTTGATTTATATCAGGATATTTGTTTTTATCGACTTTTGATATAAACATTTCGTATGGTCTTACCCATATTTTATGATCATCATATAAAGCTTCATATATAACTAACTTTTTAGGCTTTTCATCATTATTAGTTTCACTATCATAACCGATCATTAAAACCTTATATAAATTGCCTTTAAAATGCTTATATGTACCACCAACTACAACTTCCAAATTACTCACCTTCTTTTTTATATTTTAAATAATATTCAATTTTACCGGTTTTTTTAAATAGTTGCCATAATATTTCTTTTTTCATTTTCTCATCTCCATTAATATTGTGTTACAAGAAATAAAATTTTATACAAACTATTCTAAAAAATCTTTAAAACCAAATTCTTGTAAATATTTTTCTTTATCACGCCAGTTTTTAATTGTTTTAACAAACAAATCTAAATAAACTTTATTTTCTAATAATTCTTCTAAATCAGATCTTGCTTCGATTCCGATTTCTTTAATCATATTACCTTGTTTACCAATAATAATTTTTTTTAAAGAATCACGATCAACAATGATAGCAACGTTAATACTATAATTGTTTTTTTCTTTTTTTATTTGTTCAACGACACAAGTAACGGAATGTGGTACTTCTTCTTTCGTTAAATTAAAAACTTTCTCTCGAACTATTTCAGCGATTAGAAATTCCAATTGTTTATTAGTATAAGTATTATCGTCAAAATATTTGATATTATCTGGTAAATATTTTTTTAAAACATTAACCAATGTTTTAATGTTATCTTTTTTTAAAGCTGATAAAGGAACAATTTCTTTAAAAGGGTATAAATCTTTATACTCATCTATTTTAAGTAGTATTTCTTCTTTTTTTATTTTATCAATTTTATTAATTACCAAAATTACATCTTTTTTAATCTCTTTTAATTTTTCGATGACATATAAATCACCTTTACCTAATTCTTCACTTCCATCAACTACTAAAACAACAATATCAACATCATTTATACTATAATAAGCTTGTTTATTTAAATATTTTCCTAATTTATATTTAGGTTTATGAATACCAGGCGTATCAACAAAGACAATTTGGGTATCATCATCGTTATATATTCCTTCAATAATATTTCGTGTTGTTTGTGGTTTATTAGAAGTGATTGCTACTTTTTTACCAATAATATTATTTAATAAAGTACTTTTACCAACATTTGGTCTTCCTATTAAACTAACAAAACCACTTTTCATCTAATCACCTCGTAATTCCAAATTCATTTAATAATTCTTCTTGTTTTTTAAACATAATCTCTTCTTCTTCTTTAGTCATATGATCATATCCTAATAAATGAAGTAAGCCATGAATAGTTAAGAAAGCAAATTCTCTTAAAAAAGAATGACCAAATTCTTCTGCTTGTTTTCTAGTTTTATCGATCGATATATAAATATCTCCTAAAACACGAAAATCTAATTTTATTTCGTCAATATTATCTTCTAAAGCAAAACTAATAACATCTGTATATGCATCAATTCCTCGATATTCTTTATTTAATTTACGGATATAATTATTATCAACTAAAATAACATTAAAAAGACAATTATGTAAATTTTCTTTTTTAACAACAAAATTTAAAAAATCATTTATTTTTTCTATTTCTTTTATTTCTTCATCTAATTCATTAATAATTTCAAACATAAAACACCCCTTGTAAATATAAAACGATTATTAATAATATCATTACCATTATTATATTATAAATATATTGTTTTTGCAATAAACCAATTTTACTTTTTATCTTAACAAACAAATAATAAATAATAAAACCTAATAATCCACCAACAATGTTAAGCATAATATCATCAATGTCAAAAACGCGACCAATCAACAACTGAGTAACCTCAATCGTAATAGAAACTAAAGTAGTTAATAAAAAAATTAACCAAGGCTTTTTTAATTTTAAAAAATAAGAAATAAAAAAACCGTATGGAATAAACATTAACATATTACCAATCACATTTTTATAAAATAGTTTTGTTCCAAATTCATAACGAAACATTTCTTCAAATGGGATAAAGTTAGAGCTTGACCAACTAACGTCTTGAAAAGTTACGACTCTAAATAAAGCCATAACATAAATAATAAAACCTAACATTAACATTTCTTTATAAAAGATAAATTTTACTTTATTTTTAATTAAATAAACTAAGCGCAAAGAAATTATAATTACTGAACAAATAAATAACATCGGCCAAATTTCTTCAAAAATATTTAATATGTTTTCACGAAACATTTTCTTCACCTTCAATCTTGCTATAACTAGTAATATTTTCATAAACTGTAAAAAATATATCTAAAACAACTTCATCTTCTTTTATATTTGTCTTTAAAATTTGATAATCGATTATTTTTTCATCTTCATCTAACTGTTCTTCCATTTTTTTAATAGCTTCTTCGATTGCTTTATCTTTAGCTTCATCACTAGTTAAAACTAAAGAAATTGTTTCGATTTCTTTTTGTTTTTGTTTAACTAAAGAAATAGGTAAAAAAGGATGGAATAGAACTTTTTCTTCATCAATTCTTTTGTCTTTAAATTTATTAAACGTTAATTCCAAAGAATTACTAAAATATTTTAAAACATAAACTTCTTGATAATTATCTAATTCTTTTATTTCACTATAAATGTATGGATAACTAACATTAACATTATACCAAACTTCACCATAAACTTTTCCTTCAGCTTTAACTGTATCTTTTATTTCTTCATTAAGGTAAATATTACCAGAGATAACAACATCGCCTTTATTAACATAACTATTGATGTTTTTTATTATTTCACCATTCTCTGCAATTATTTTTTTTATGATTGCACTCTTACTAGCAACAACATTCTGTTTATTATTATTAGCTTCATTATTAGGAATTATTCTACTTTCTAATCTTACAATATAGCTAGTACCACTTTCTTCAATCTCTAACCATTCAATTTTATCTTTATATTCATTAAGAATATTATTTTTAATATTTTGAATTTCTTGATAGCTCTTTTTAAAATGATATTTTTTTAAACCGTATTTTTCTAACTCAGTCAATAAAAATTTTCGAATTTCACTATCTGTATGAATAACTTCGACGTTAAAAATAATATTTGATAAAAAGATAATTAAAGTAATTCCTAAAGCGATAAAAATTAAAATATATTTGTAAATATTAATAACTTTCTTAATTTTAATTATACCATAAATATCTATTTTATCTATCTCATAAATTGTTTTTAAGTCTAAAACTTTATCATAATCTTTTTGATAAATTATAATATTAATTTCATTATATTTTAAATATTCGATTTTTAATAAATCTATTTTATTAGTTTTTAATCTTTTGATGAAGCGTTCAATGTTTTTTCCTTTAACATTTAATTTTACTTTATTTTGCAATTTATCAAGTAAACTATTTTTCAACTATATCACCTAAATTCTATTTTTTCAATAATTCCCTCAATCAATAATTCATCTTTAACTAATTTTGATACAACTAAATTCTTGCCACTTATCAAAACACTTCCTTCTTTATAATTGATAATTATTTTATTACTATCAAAATGACTTATATCTAAATAATTAGTTATACCTAATTTATCTTTAATATAATTAATTTTAAATTCTTCTTCAAAGACTAAATTTCTTAAATTATCGACTAAGTTCACTTTAACCACCTATTTAATTTTATTAGTTTTAGTAATTATTTAGTCTTTAAATTTGACAAAAATAAAAAGATGTGTTAGGATAAACGACATCTTTAAAGGGGGAAAAAGATTTATGCAAGAAAATAGGTTTCAATTTAATTTAGATGTTGATTCAGCAATTATTTTAGCTAATATGAAAAAAGAAGATAAATCAGTTCAAGAACAATATGAAAAAGAAGATGAGTATATTTATTTAGAAAGTCCAATTCAAAGAATTAATGATACTAATTACTAAAAATGCTTTAAGGCATTTTTTTATTGTCTTAAAGTTGCTAAAACAGTTTGAATCATATCAAATGTATCAATAGCTTTACTAATACGATCAGTCGGTCTTAGTTTATAAATTGTTTTCATTTCATTGTCAAAATCTTTAAAAAATTGATCACTACGATTTAAATACTTATACCAATGAGAATTTTCACGTAAAAATTTTAAATAGTTAATATTACTTTTTAATTTAATTTGTGTTTCGATACTCATTAGTCTTCAAAATGTTTATACATTGGTCGAGGTTTATATTCTTTTGTTGGTTTAGTGTCATCTTTACTCGATAAATCCTGTACCATACCAATCACTCTTTGTAAATTACTAACACCACTTTGAACACTATCTAAATTAATGTTTTTTAGCCAATTAAACACTTCATTTACTCCAACTGTAGCTGTTGTTGCAGCTGCTACAGTTTCCACACTTAAATAATCTTTCCAAGCATCACTATTATCACCATATAAATCATATATTTCATAAAATTTTTGCCAATTACTTTCCCCTGTTTTAACATATCTAACTAGCTTAGGATTTTTCTTCACAAATTCTTTAAATTCATCGATTTTAGCCATGACAATCACCTAATACATTTTA
>CAMLYN010000012.1 GCA_946491675.1 uncultured Mycoplasmatota bacterium
AGATAATAAATTAGTTGATAGTTGGGGTAATAGATGTGATAAATATATTAAAAATTAATTATATTATTCTATAGTGATTGACAAAGTATTTTAAATAATGTAGAATTTATTATAGAAAGTAAGAGATGATTGCTATGTTTAAAGCAATAAAAGAAAAAAATATGTTGAAAAATGGTTTTACTTTATTAGAACTATTAGCAGTAATTATTATTTTAGCGATTATTGTCGTAATTGCAACTCCAATAATTATTGATGTTATAGAAAATTCAAAAGAAAGTGCTAATCAAAGAAGCATTGAAGGATATGCCAAAGCGGTTAAAAATGAATATTATAATCAACAAGCAAGAGGTTTAATTCCGAATATTGATGAAGAGTTTTTATCTAATGTAGATACAAGTGGAAATGAAATAACTTGTGAAAAAGTTTTATATAATGATAAGTATAGTGTTGTTTTATCTAATTGTGTTATTGCCGAAGATACTAGTAAAAAGTATTGTTATGCCAATGATAAACATTATCAATGTGACGATAATGAATATTTAACTATTTTGGCTGATAGTAGTGAAGATACATCTTCGAGTAATTGATTTTTTGAAGCTTATATTTAAAATGTAACGATTTATTTAATAAATCGTTTTTGTCTATTTACTGTCAAAATTATAATAATTAATCAAAAAATAACTAAAATATGATATAATGTTGCAAGTGGTGAGGTTAATGAAAAAATTAAATTTTAATAAAATTTTATTTGTAATTATGTCATTTTTAGTTATATTATTTACAATTTTTCTGATAAGTGCTAATATTATACCTTTAAAATATTTAATTTTAATTATAATTGTGTTGTTATTATGGTTAATTGGTTTGTTTTTCTTACTTATTTTTAAAACAAAACGAGGTAAAAATAAAAAAAGAAAAATAACAGGCTATGTTTTAAGTGGTTTACTAGTTATTATTATGATAATTGCTTTTTACTATATTAATATTACTTTGGGATTTTTTAAAGGTTTTGGAAATAATCGTTATAAAGAAGAAAATTATTTAGTTTTAGTATTACAAGATAGTAGTTTTGAATCTTTAAGTGATTTAACTAATATCGGTTATACTTCAAATGAATTATCAAATATAAATGAAGCTTTAACAAAATTAAATGAAGAAATAACAATTGAAAATAAAAAGTATGATGATACAGTTACTATGTTTGATGATTTAATAAATCAAGAAATAGATTCAGTATTAATTGAAGATTCTTCGATGAATATTTTGTATGAACAACATAAAGAATATGAAGGAAAGTTTAGAACGTTATATACTATAAATATTAAAACAGAAATTGAAATTGCAAAAGAAGCAGATGTAACTAATCAACCATTTACTATTTATATAAGTGGAATTGATTCATATGGAAGTATTGCTACTGTTTCTAGAAGTGATGTTAATATGGTAGCAACCATTAATCCTAAAACTAAGCAGGTATTATTAATTTCTGCACCTCGTGATTATTATGTTCAATTAAGAGGAACTACTGGTTATAAAGATAAATTAACGCATGCTGGTATTTATGGTATTGAGACTTCTGTTGGAACATTAGAAGATTTATTGGATGTAGATATTAATTATTATGTTAGAGTCAATTTTTCATCAGTTGAAAAAATTGTCGATGCTTTAGGTGGCGTTGATGTATATTCTAAATATAGTTTTACTAGTTCAAAAGCCAGTGGAGGTACTTATTATTTTAGTAAAGGTTATAATCATATGAATGGTAATCAAGCTTTAGCTTTTTCAAGAGAAAGAAAGGCTGCTGGTTTAGTTGGTGGAGATCGTGCGAGAGGAGAAAACCAACAAGCAGTAATTGATGGTATTATTAGAAAAGCTACTAGTCCTGCTATTATAACTGGTTATAGCAAAATATTAAATTCATTAAAAGATTCTTTTCAAACTAATATGTCTGATACTGACATACAAAAATTAATTAAGATGCAGTTAAATGATATGGCAAGTTGGAATATAACTAGTCATAATTTAGATGGTGGAGATGGAAATGAGTATACTTATTCTTATCCAAATAGTAAAGCTTATGTAATGTTACCATACGAAGAAACAGTAATAGAAGCGCAAAATTTAATCGATAGAGTAATTGCTGGCGAGGTTTTAGATAGTAGTTATGATAAAGAGGCTAGTGATATAAACGACCCAGTTTATGTTGAACCAAAACCAGAGCCAAAACCGGATCCTGAACCAGAAGAACCAGAAATAACAGGAACATTGCCAACTATTAGTTTTGATTCTGATACAATAACAATTTGCCAAGGACAAAGTTATAATCTTATGACTGGAGTAATTGTTAATGATATTGAGGATGAATTATTATTTTTAACTCCGAAAGTTACAACTGATATAATAGATACTTCAACATTAGCAGTTGGTAATTATACGATTACTTATACTGTTACCGATAGTGATGGTAATATAGTAACTGCTACTAGAACATTAACTGTAAAAGTAGATATAAATGGTGATGGAATTCCTGATGATGAAGTGGATCCTATTGATCCACCAACAGAACCAGAAGAGCCAGAGGAACCTGTTGATCCGGAGATTCCTGAAGAGCCAGAAACACCAAATGACAATGAACCTGTCGAATAGACAGGTTTTAAATTGTCATAAATTTAGACAAAATTATTGAAATAAATTATTAAAAATGGTAAGATATATATGGTGATAATAAATGAAGATATTATGTTTAGGACATGCTACATACGATGTAACCCTTCCTTTAGATGAATTTCCAACCGAAAATACTAAAAACAGAATTCAAGAAAGAATTGAATGTGGTGGGGGGCCAGCTAGTACAGCAGCTTATTTATTAGGATGTTGGGGTGCTGATGTTTATTTTGCTGGGATAGTTGGTAATGATTATTATGGACATAAAATTAAAGAAGAGTTTAAAAAAGTACATGTCAATACTGATTATTTAGAATTAAGGAATGGTCATGATACTACTTCAAGTATTGTACTTGCAAATAAAGCAAACGGTTCAAGGACGACATTTGCTTATAAACCAAAAAAAGTGGAAATGAAACCATTTAAATTGGATTTCGAACCTAATGTAATTTTAATTGATGGTCAGGAGTATGAAAGAAGTTTAGAAGTTTTAAACAAGTATCCTAATGCTTTAACAATTATTGATGCTGGAAGAGATCGTCCAGAAGTTATTCATTTATGTAAATTAGTCAAATGGGTAGCTTGTTCAAAAGACTTTGCCGAAAAGGTTACAGGATTAGATATTGATTATAGTGATTTTAATTCTTTAAAAAAAGTGTATGGCAAATTAAAAGAAATGTTTAACAATGAAATTGTTATCACATTAGAAGATAAAGGTTGTTTTTACAAAAATGAAATAATTAAGTCAGTTCGTTTAAAAACTGTTGATTCAACTGGAGCTGGTGATATATTTCATGGTGCTTTGACATATTATTTAGCTAGAGGATATGATGCTTTTAATGCTTTAAGATTAGCTAATTATGCTGGCGCTATTTCTGTAAGTAGAGTAGGAACAAGAAATTCAATTCCAACAAAAGAAGAGATGGAAGCAGTTTATAATGAGTTTAAATGAAATAATATTTATTGATAATTTACCAACTTTAGATTTACATGGTTTTGATCGAGAAACGGCTCGTGTTGCCATTAATGATTTTATTATTGATAATTTAAAGATGAAAAATAATTTTATCGTTATTATTCATGGAATAGGTAGTGGTATTTTAAAAGATACAACTCAAAAAGTTTTAGAGCATAATAAAAATGTTTTAGAATACAAAATATATCCATTTAATGTTGGATGTACAATTGCTTATATAAATTTGACAAAATAAAAAAAGATGCTATAATATAGGCAACAAACGAGAAAAAGCCCACAAAGTTGACAAAAGTATAATTTTGTGGTAGCATATATGGCAATTAAAAAAGAGGGGGAATTTATATGTATGAAGAAAGAAGAAACACATTTAATTTAAGAGACATAGTTTTACAATTATTATTAGTTATTTTGTTTGTTTTCATTATGATTTGGTTGTTCCCAACTAAAAGTTATTTAAAGGAAAACTTTGTTGGAAAAGACGAGATTAGTAGTGAGATTGCAATGCAATTAGAAGGATTGTATGGACGATTATTTACTGACAACATTGAAAGTATGCGTGATGCGGCACAAGGATATTTTACTAATGAAAGATTACCAAAAAATGTTGGTGATTCAGTTACTTTAACTTTAGACGAAATGTTAGAGAAAAAATTAGTATTATCATTTAGAGATAGTAACAATAAAACTTGTGATGTTAATAGTTCTTATGTTCAAGTTACTAAGATGAATGATGAATATCAAATGAAAGTTCAATTATCATGTTCAGATTATGAAGATTATATTATAGTTTACATGGGATGTTATGATTATTGTGATTCTGATATTTGTGTTAAAGAAGAAACACCTGCCAAACCAACTACACCAAATAAACCAAATAAACCAAATAAACCAAGTGAACCAAGTGAACCTGAAACACCTATTGTTAATAAAAAATATGAATATGAGTATCGTTTAATAACACAAAACACATATTCTGATTGGGGTCCATGGTCTAAATGGTCTACTAATAAAGTGACTTCAAATACTTTAAGACAAGTTGAAATCGACAAACGTAATGAGTTAGTAAGATATGAAACAGAAACATATTATGTTGATGAAACTCATACTGAATATAAAACTGAAACTATCCGAGTAGAAAATGGTGTTGATCGTATTGTTGTTGGTACTAAAGTAGTTGATACAAAACCAGCTAAGGGTGGTACAACTTCTCAAAAACAATATACTAATGCTATTAAAAATACTACTTCAGGTGGTTATAGTGATTGGTCATATCGTGGTTATACTACTTCTAAATATGCTTTATCATCTAGTAATACTACAAAATATGAATATGTTAGTCATAAGACAACTGTAGATTGTTCAGATGTTTGTAAAAATGTAACTGTTTATACTTATAAAAAATATACAAGAACTTATAATTCTGGTTCTACAACTTATTCTTGTCCTTCTGGATATACAAAAGAAGGATCAGGTTCTAGTACAAAATGTTATAAATATGTAACTACTGGTTCAGGAAATTTATCATGTTCTTCTTATGGTAGTGATTATAAATTAAGTGGATCAAATTGTATTAAAACTGTTAACGTATACAAAGATGTTCCTAAATATGATACTGTAACTATTACAGTTCCAGAAACAGTAACAGAAAGAGTTAAAAAAACTAGAAAAGTTCCTATTTATGAAAAATTAACATATTACCGTTATCGTGTCCGTGAACAATTAACTGAAGCTGGTATTACTTATAAATGGAGTACAAGTAAGAATGATAAGAAATTATTAGCAGCTGGTTATGAGTTGACAGGTAATAAAAGAGAAGTGTAAAATCACTTCTTTTTTGTTTGACTTTTACTAATATGTGTGTTAAAATTAAAGAGAATAGAGGAAAATCGAGGTGAGATAAGATGAAAGAGACTTACATATTTGAATATGTTAATGAAAATGAATTTAGAAAATACGAACGTTCTTTGAAAAAATACAATATGTTGGCATATAAAAAACTGTATTTTTCATTTTATCCATCTTTTAAAGAAGGTAAATTTTTAGGTGAAGTAGTTTCAGTTGATGAAGCTAATAATGCAAAAAATTATGAATTAAAGTTACCAACTGATGCAATGTTTTCTAAGGTTCATGGTGATATAAAACTTCACTATACTGTCTATGAAAGTAAAAAAATTGTAATGCTTGATAAAATTACTCCAGAAGGTATTTTAGGGGAAGGACATCAATCAGAGTTAACTACTTATAAAGGTGTTATGATTTCTAAAGAAAACCAGGAAAAAGATATATTTAAAATTAATTTATTAAAAATGTTACAAAAATAAAGCTCTAATTAAATTAGAACTTTATTTTTTATTAAACATGTTTATTTAATTTTTAACCATTACTTTATCAGTTAAATTTTCTTCTTTAATTTTTTCTTCATAAGCGATAGGCATTGCTATAACATGTCTATTTTTTAATAAATCAAAATATGCCTCATTTAAAGTTGTTAAATTGTCAGCAAAATACATTTGTTTTAAATATGCTTGTTTGATATATCCTTTATTAAATTGTAATTCTAATTCAAGTACAGTTGGGAATGTATTCGTTATATCAGAAAGAGAGGGAACAGCAACATTCAAAATATTATGTTTATCTATTCCTGCAACATATTTATGAGCATGTCCATGAAGCACAATTATTGAATTTTTAAGTATTAGTTTATTTTCTTTTAAATGATGAAATAAAAGTATTTTGTCATTCTTAATATTCACGTATGAGTAACCGTATCCACCAACTACAATATCGTGACGATAGTTTCTAATAATTTCAATTATGTCTTGAGCTCCAAAGTTCCAAGCACTCTTATCATGGTCGCCACCTACTGTAAAGGTTAATATATTTTTATCAAAAGGATAATTTTTGATAAAATGTTCGATTTGATCATAAATATTTTTGATAGTTTTCTCACCCTTAGAAAAACTACCATCAATCATATCACCACAACAAAGTATAATATGAATGTCACTTTTAACACAATAATCAAAAACTTTATCTAATAAATCTAATCTTTCTAATTTATTACCAAAATGCAAATCAGAAATTATCATACATTTTATAGTAGTATCTTTGTGATTAGTAATTATACTGTTTGTATTATCAAAAGTTTCGCTTAAACTCTTGTCATTGTTAATCGGTCTATAAACAATAGAACCATCAGAATAATACTTTCTTCTATAAAATAACCCCTTATTTCTTAAGTTAGTTAAATTGTTATATAATTGCTTATTAGAAATTTGCAGTATAGTACATATTTCATTGCATGTTTTTCCTTCTTTTATCAATTGTATTAGTTTCGTTGTTTGATCTGTCATTAATATAAAGCCCCCTTTAAATATTAAAAAACATTAAAATTTTTATTGAATATTTTTCTTTAATAATATTTTAGCCGATTCATAGTGTCATATTTATTTACAACCCTTTATTATCCTAATTATTTAAAGATACTTTTTACTAGTTTCTTTAAACAAAATTCTTTTTTCTCAGTATCATGACTTATATCTTCTCCTAGATGTATTTTGAAAGATATTTCCAAATTATCCAGATTTTTTTCAGATAAATCCATCTCAACATTATTAAAGAATATTATAATATCACTAGTAATCAAATTGGCAACTTGTAATGCTTTTTCAGCAAATTTTGCTTCAGAATGCATAAAAATATCACATCTATTAGAATTATCAACATTGCAGCCAAAGAAAATATAATTATCAATATCATTATCACTGCCCTGTAACAATTTAATTGCTAATATACTACTTTTATTTGCATATCTTTGATAAGAAATTAGCATTTCATCTATTTTTATTCCTATTTTTTTAAAAGCAATTTTAATAACCTCTACAAGTTGATTAAAATTATCTTTATTTATATCAAAATATATTTCAGAAAATAATTGGTTATTGTTAATATTTAAATTTTGTATATCCATTTTCTACCCCCAAAAAAAAAGCAATTTTTCCTTAATCATTTTGTCAAAACAAAATGATTAACCCCTAGGTATTTCGCCAAGTATGGCAAAATCATTTGGTGAAATAAAAATACCAATCACATTAATTGGTATTATATATATTAATGCTCGAATAGTTCGAACAAATTCGTCAATGGTGCGAGTGAAGGGACTTGAACCCCCATGCCATAAGGCGCTAGATCCTAAGTCTAGTGCGTCTGCCAATTTCGCCACACTCGCAAATTTGACAAAATAAAAAAAGATGTTATAATATAGGCAACAATTGATTGAAATGACTTGAAAAATATACAATTACATCGATTTGACAAAATAAATGTTTTGTGGTACTATATAAGCCAATAAAAAAGAGGGGGAATTTGTATGAAAAATTATTATAAAATTTTAGGCGTTAATGAGGATGCAACACAAGAAGAAATTAGAGATGCATATTATAATTTAGCAAGAAAATATCATCCAAATGGAAATAGTCAAAGTGCTGATCCTGATAAATTTATGGAAGCTTGTGAAGCTTATGAAACTCTAGGAAGAGTAGAAAAACGTAAAGAATATGATAAATTAATGTTTACAGATGCTGAAGACTTTAAATATGGTGCGGATGCAAAAGAAATTGATTCATTTGATGACATTAAAAAAACAAAATCAAAAATAAAAGTATCTAAAAATGCACCTGGTTTCTTCAAAAAACATAAATATAAATTAATGACTGGTGCTTTAGTTGCTGGTGGATTGATTGTTGGCTATTTAATTGGTCAAAGCTTCGATTCAGCACCTCATGAACAAAAATCAGTTTCAACATCTATTGATGATAATGGTGATGAATTTAGTACAATAGAAGAAAAGAAATTAACTGCAGAAAACTTTGAGGAAACAGTTCAAAATATTTTAGCTGATAATCAAAGTAAAGGTTTAAATATCGATCCTACATTTATTAGATCAGCTTTATTTATTACAAATATTGATTATTTGGATCAAGAAGATATTAAAAAATTATATGGTGATACAGATTTAAATATGATTGAAGAAATTCAAAATATGTATAACTATACATCTGCTGTTGGTACTCATAACAACAATTTAGCTTTAGGTAATATTACTGGTTCTTATATTTCATTGGCTAATTTAGCTTTTGATGAAGAAGATAAAGCAGTACTTAACGAATTAGATATTGAATTTACTGATTTAGTTAATGATTTAAATAGTAAAGAAATGACTAGTGATGAATTTCAAGCATCATTTAAATATATTACAGATTTCTATACTGGTTTTGGTAGTGTTACTACTAATGGTAATAGTTATTCTAACTATTCTATGACTAGTGGTGGAGGATTGTTATCTGAACAATACTGGCCAATGTTTTCAGTAATATATGCTTCTAGTGAATTTATTACTAAAGAAAACCAAATAGATATTAAATCTTTATCTGAAGGTGTTGACGGACAAGATGCAGTAGTTAATGGTTCAAAATATTTGGGTGGTATAATTAATCATGAATCTTTAAACTGTTTAGATGAACCAGAAGTTGAAGCTGAACAAGATAAAACTTTAACAAAAACGCAGTAATGCGTTTTTTTCGTATTAAAATATTAGCGTATATGATATAATATTAATAGGTGATTATAATGCGTATATACAATACATTAACTAAAAAAATTGAAGAGTTTATTCCTTATAATAAAAATGAAGTTACTTTATATACTTGTGGCCCAACAGTATATCACTTTGCCCATATTGGTAATTTAAGAACTTATATTTTTGAAGATATTTTAGAAAAAGGTTTGGAATATCTTGGTTATAATGTTAAAAGATGTATGAATATAACTGATGTTGGGCATATGTCTAGTGATGCTGATACTGGTGAAGATAAGATGATTAAAGGTGCAATAAGAGAGCATAAAACAGTATATGAGATAGCTGATTTTTATACTAAAGCTTTTTTTGAAGATTCATCTAAATTAAATATTAGAAAACCAGCTATTGTTGAAAAAGCATCAGATCAGATTGATATGTATATTAAGATGATTGAAAAATTATTAGAAGATGGTTATGCATATATTTCAAATGGTAATGTTTATTTTGATATTTCTAAAGCGAAAGATTATTATCAATTATCAGGGAAAAATCCTGATGAGTTAATTATTGGGGCAAGAGAAGATGTCGAATTAGATGAACATAAGAAAAATCCTTATGATTTTGGTTTGTGGTTTACGGTTAGTAAATTTGAAAATCAAGATATGCGATGGGATAGTCCTTGGGGAATAGGCTATCCTGGTTGGCACATTGAATGCTCAGGTATATCAATCAAATATTTAGGTGAATATTTGGATATTCATTGTGGGGGAGTAGACAATATTTTTCCACACCACACTAACGAAATAGCACAATCAGAAGCTTATTTAGGTCATAAATGGTGTAATTACTGGTTACATGGTGAACATTTAAACGATGCAACTGGTAAGATGAGTAAAAGCAAAGGTGAATTTTTAACAGTTTCTTTATTAGAAAGTAAAGGCTACGATCCTTTAGCTTATCGTTTCTTTTGTTTACAATCGCATTATCGTAATCAATTAGTTTTTAGTTATGATGCTTTAGATATAGCAAGTAATACTTATCTTAAATTAAAAAGTAAAATTAAAAATATTAAAGAAAATATAAATGGTGAAATAGATAATAAAATAGTTAATATTTACCAAGATAAATTTAAAGAAGCTATCGAAAATGATCTAAATACTTCTTTAATGTTAACTTGTTTATACGATATTTTAAAAGAAAATGTCAATAATAGTACTAAACTAGAAATAATTAAATCTTTTGATACCGTTTTATCACTTGATTTATTAGAGGAAAAGGTAAAAACTATTGATAAAAAATTAAAAGATTTTATCGAAGAACAAATTGAAAAAAGAAATTTGGCTAAACAAAATAAAGATTATGAATTAGCCGATAAAATAAGAAAAGAATTGGAAGAAAAAAATATTATTATTAAAGATACCCGTGAAGGGACAATATACGAGGTGAGATAATGGAAGATATAATGTTATTTTGGGGCTTAGCTATTTTAGCATTTATTATAGTTTTATGGGCGCAAATAAATATTAATAGTAATTATAAAAAATATAAAGAAATTAAAGTAAAAAAAGGATTATCAGGTCAAGAAGTAGCAAGAAAAATATTAGATGCTAATGGTTTAGAAAACATTCATATTGTTGAAACACAAGGTGAATTAACTGATCATTATGATCCAAAAAGAAAAGTAGTTAGATTATCGCATACAATATTTCATGAAGATTCAATTTCTTCAGTAGGTGTTGCAGCTCATGAATGTGGGCATGCTATTCAAGATAAAGAAGGCTATACTTTTATGAGAATTAGATCAGCTTTAGTTCCTTTTGTTAACTTTGTTTCTTATTTGGGTTATTTTGGTTTACTTGTTTCAATCATTGGCGGATTAACTGGTTATTTAAAAATAAGTATTTTAGTTTTACTAGCAACTATTTTATTTCAATTGGTAACATTGCCAGTCGAATTTGATGCTTCTAAAAGAGCAAAAGAACAATTAATTAAATTAGGATTAATTGATAGTGATGAACATGAACAAGTTACTAAAGTTTTGTCAGCTGCTGCTATGACTTATGTTGCAGGATTAATTTCTAACTTGTTACAACTTTTAAGATTAGTTATTTTATTAAATGGTCGCGATGATTAATGGTTTATTAATAGTTGATAAAGATAAAGACATGACTAGTCGTGATGTTGTTAATGAAATATCTAAACTATTTAAAACTAAAAAAGTAGGTCATACAGGAACTTTAGATCCATTAGCAACTGGAGTTTTAGTTGTAACAATTGGTAAAGCAACTAAATTAAGTGAAATATTGACAGCAACTGAAAAAGAATATCAAGTTGAGGCAATACTTGGTATAAAAACTGATACTTTGGATATAACTGGCAATATTTTGAAAAAAGAGACTGCTTTGTTTTCAAAAGAAAAAATTGTAAATGTATTAAACTCTTTTCAGGGTAGTTATGATCAAGAAGTACCAATTTATTCGGCAGTTAAAATAAATGGTAAAAAATTATATGAATATGCTAGAAATAATGAAGAAGTAGTTTTACCCAAAAGATTAGTTACAATTAAACAAATAAAATTAGATGATATTAGTTATGAAAATAATCAAACAATAATTAAATTTACTTGTTTAGTAAGTAAAGGAACTTATATTAGAAGTTTAGTCAATGATATTGCTGTTAAGTTAAATACAGTCGGCACTATGAAAAACTTAAGAAGATTAAGACAAGGTAAATATTTAATAACTGATGCTTATAAATTAGATGATATTAAAAATAATAACTATAAAATAATTACTCTTAAAGAAGCATTAAATAATTATTATACAGTTAAAGTTGATGAAAAATTAAAATTTAAAATTATCAATGGTCAAATATTAGATAATATCTATAATCAAGACTATGTCTTATTTGTTGATGAAGATGTTTTGGCTTTATATAAAAGTGTCAATAATAAACTAAAACCTTATAAAATGTTCATTTAACTATTTACATTTTATTAAATTTAGTGTATTATTAAATAGTACTTGTTTCTGAGTTTAAAAACCTCTCCAATTTTTTTCTCGGTTACAAGCGAATATTAAAGAAAGGAGAATAAAAATGGCTTTATCAAAAGAAAGAAAAGCAGAAATAGTTAAAAAATTTGGTAAAGATACAAATGATACCGGAAGTATTGAAGTCCAAGTTGCAATTTTAACTGATGAGATCAACACATTAACTGAACATTTAAAAGAACATTCTCATGACTATCATTCACGTCGTGGATTACTTAAAAAAGTTGGTCATCGTCGTAGTTTATTAAATTATCTATTAAAACACGATGTTACAAGATATCGTAAGATAATTAAAGAATTAAATTTAAGAAAATAGTAGGCACTTTTTTTAAGTGTCTTTTATTATAGGAGGATTTGTGAAAAAAATATTTGAATTAGATTTTAGAGGTAGAAAAATAATTGTTGAAAATGGAGAATTAGCTAAACAAGCACATGGTTCTGTTTTAATTAGATATGGAGATACAGTCGTTTTATCAACTGTTGTTATGTCGAAAAATGTTAATTTGTTAGCTGATTTTTTCCCATTAATGGTTTTATATAATGAAAAATTGTATTCAGTCGGTAAAATTCCAGGAGGCTTTATTAAACGTGAGGGGCGTCCTACTGAAAATGCAACTTTAGCAGCAAGAATGATTGATCGACCAATGCGTCCGTTATTTCCAGAAGATTTTAAAAATGAAGTCCAAATAGTTAATACAGTTTTATCAGTCGATCAAGATAATAGTCCAGAAATTACTGCTTTATTTGGATCATCTTTAGCTACTTGTATAAGTCAAGTACCATTTAATGGACCAGTTGCTGGAGTTAAAGTTGGAAGAGTAGATGGCAAATTTGTTATTAATCCAACTGCTCAAGAAATTGAAAAATCTGATATCGATTTAACTGTTTCGGGGACTAAAGATGCTATTAATATGGTTGAGGCTGGAAGCCGTGAAGTTAGCGAAGAAGATATGCTAGAAGCTTTAATGTTTGGTCATGAAGCTATTAAAGAATTAATAGAATTCCAAGAAAAAATAATTGAAGAAATTGGTGGTTCTAAATATGAATATCCAAAATTAGAAATTAGTCAACAATTAATTGACGATGTAACAACATTAGTTAAAGACAAAATAAATGTTGCTTTAAGAATTAAAGAAAAACAAGAAAAATATACAGCTTTAGATAACATTAAAGAAGAATTATTAGAAAAATATAAGTTAGAAAACAATACTTTAACTAATGAAGAATTAGATGAATTGTTAGTTAAAGTTGCTAATATTTTTGAAAATATTAAATATGAAGTATTTAGAAATATTGTTGTTAAAGAAAAAATTAGAGCTGATGGTAGAAAAATGACAGAAATAAGACCACTATCTACTGCTATTGATCTTTTACCTAGAACTCACGGGTCAGCTTTATTTACAAGAGGAGAAACTCAAAGTTTATCAATTACAACCTTAGGTGCTTTAGGTGAACATCAAATTCTAGATGGTCTAGGAATCGAAGATTCTAAACGTTTTATTTTACACTATAATTTCCCACAATTCTCTGTTGGAGAAACTGGTAGATATGGAGCACCAGGAAGAAGAGAGATTGGTCATGGTGCTTTAGGCGAAAGAGCTTTATTACAAGTTATTCCTAGCGAAGAAGAATTTCCTTATACGATAAGAGTTGTATCTGAAATATTAGAATCTAATGGTAGTAGTAGTCAAGCAAGTATTTGTGCTGGTTGTATGAGTTTAATGGCAGCTGGTGTTCCAATTAAAGCGCCAGTGGCTGGTATTGCGATGGGGTTAATTACTAGTGGTGATGATTATACTATTTTAACTGATATTCAAGGTTTAGAAGATCATTTAGGAGATATGGATTTTAAAGTAGCAGGAACAAGAAAAGGTATATGTGCTTTACAAATGGACATTAAAATAAAAGGTATTACTAAACAAATTTTAAAAGAAGCTTTAGATCAGGCTCATCAAGCTCGTTTAGAAATATTAGATGTTATTGAAAAACAAATCAAAGAGCCTAGAAAAGAAGTAAGTAAATATGCACCAAAAACTTGTGTCTTTACTATCGATCCTAATAAAATTAAAGATGTCATCGGTAAAGGTGGCGAAATGATTACTAAAATTATTTTAGAAGCAAGTCATGTTAATACTGTTAATGATATTAATGCTGTTAAAGTTGATTTAGAAGATGATGGTCGAGTTATTATTTATCACACTTCTAAAGAAATAATTGAAAAAACAGCTGAAATGATTAAAGACGTTGTTAAAGAAGTAGAAACAGGTAAAATTTATACTGGTAAAGTTGTTAAAGTTGAAGATTTTGGCTGTTTTGTCGAATTATGGCCAGGAACTGAAGGATTGGTTCATGTTTCTCATTTAGCCAAAGAACGAGTAGAAAAACCAAGTGATGTCGTTAAAGTTGGCGATGAAATTATTGTTAAGTCATTAGGCTATGATAAGAAAGGAAGACTTAATTTATCACGAAAAGAAGCTTTAAAATAAGTTTTTCTTTTCTTTTTTTTAAAAATATGTTAAGATATTAACCGGGATGTGGTATGAATGGTAAATTTTGTTAATTTTAATGGTGAAATAAGACATTTTTTAGATAAATTATATAGAAATTTTTATAATGAAGAAGATAAAAATGAAGCTAGCGTTAAATATTTTGAGTTTATTGAAGATTTAAAAAACACTAAATTTGATTTATATAAAACAATTATTGGCTTGGCTTTTATTGACAGTTATCGTTTATTAATCAATAAAGATAAGCATAAAAAAACAACAGAAAATGAGCAAAATTATTTAGAAACATATGGACAAATCACCGATATGGAGGATTTGTTGTTTAGAATAAATGAAGATCCTTCTTTGTTATCTTCAATTATTTATGCCCCAATTAAAGTAAATCGTCTTAATCTAAAAGGACGAGCAAACATATTATTACAATTAGATGATGATTATGTCGAGGAATTTAATCATTTTAATCGGTTAGAAAAATATAATATATTTAAAAATCGAACAATTGATGAATTTATTTTTATTTATTTAAGTGGTTCTAATAACGAAGAAGCTAAAAATGAAGCAATTTATACGATTGTTAGTATTTTAGATTTACTATACAAATATAATCATAAAAATTTTTCTAAGTTAATATTAGATATGATTAAAGTTTACTATCGATTCAAGAAAGTTATTCAATATACTAAACCGGAATTAACTTTTGGTATTGATGAAATAATAATTGAAATAATCGAAAAAGATTCTTTAGATGATATTGTTAAAACTTTATCATGTAATAGTGACATGATTACTGCTTTAGTTGAAGATTTCTTAGAATATGCCACTAATCAAGAAATTGAAAAAGAAAGTATTGATGAAATATATAATAAATTAGTTCCTAAAGAGGTAAAGATAAAATTAAAAGAAGCATAATTATTTTAATAATTGAAATGCTTCTTCTAATGATTTATCTTTTTTATTTTTATAAAAAGGTTTTAAGTGAAGATGAAAATGTTTGACTTCCTGAACATCACCATTATTTTGAATTAATGTTAAACCATCACAATTTAACTTTTCTTTGATACGTTTTTTTAATATTTTAGCTATATTCATGATATGCATTAAAGTTTTATCATCAATATCATCTAAGTCACGATAATGTTTTTTAGGAATAATTAAAGTATGACCAAAACTATCAGGATTGATATCTAAAAAAGCAATTACAATATCATCTTCATAAATTTTTGATGAAGGAATTTCACCATTAATGATTTTACAAAAAATACAATCCATATTTTAACCTCCATTATTATTATACTATATTTTAAAATAAAAACCTAGCTTAACTAAAGCTTTTATATAATAA
>CAMLYN010000013.1 GCA_946491675.1 uncultured Mycoplasmatota bacterium
TCTAAGCCTTATCCAACTTATAACCAATTAAAAATAAAACTGTGGCATTAGTCTCAAATAAATAGTCAAAGCTATAAGGTGAGTCAAAAAAGTCCACAGTGTCGGAACATATTATATCAAAAATTTTAAAAATTAAAAGAAAGGATATAATACATTCAGTCCTTTAAATAAGAACTGATTATATTATACAAGGTGAAAAAATGAATATATTAGATATAGGAATTATCATATTTATCATATTTGGAGGAATTTTAGGTTTAAAACGTGGATTTACAAAAGAATTAGTTGAAGCTTTAGGATTTATAGTTGTTATTATTTTAGCTTATTTTTTAAAAAATCCATTATCAGTTTTAATGTATGAATACTTGCCATTTTTTGATTTTGGATTATTAAAGAATGTTGAAATATTTAATATTTTAATTTATGAAATGATTGCTTTTATTATTTGTATTGTAATTTTATCAGTAATTTTAAAAGTAGTTTTATTAGCAAGTTCAATTTTTGAAAAAATATTAAATACAACAATCATTTTAGGGATTCCATCAAAAATAGCCGGTGCTTTTGTTGGTTTGATTTATCACTTTATCATATCATTTGTAATTTTGTATATTTTATCAATTTTCTGTTTTGATGTTGATTTTGTTAATGAATCAGAATTAAAAAATAAAATATTAAACAATACACCAATCTTATCTAATATTGCTAATAAAGGAGTAAGTATTATTGATGAATTTTTAGTTTTAAAAGATCAATATACTGATAAAACAATTAGTGAAGATGAGTTTAATTATAAAGCGATTGAATTATTCTTAAAATATGATATTATTACTCCAGAATCATTAGAAAAATTAATTGAAAAAGGTAAAATTTCTGAATTTGATAACTATGGTGATTTAATTAGAACATATAAGGAGGATACAAATGGAAATTAAAGATAAAAATGAGTTTCAAAATATTATTAATAGTGACTATGCATTGGTAGACTTTTTTGCTACTTGGTGTGGTCCTTGTAAAATGTTAAGTCCGATTATCGAAAATGTTGCCAACAGTTGTGATAATATTAAAGTAGCTAAAGTAGATGTTGATAAACATGAAGACTTAGCTAGAACTTATGGCGTTATGTCAATTCCTACTTTAATTTTATTTAAGAATGGTCAAGTAGTTTCTACTAAGGTTGGTTTTGTACCAGAACCATTATTAAATGAATGGATAAATAATAATCGTTAATGCAACGTTATTTTAGTAAAACAAAAAAAGACAATTTATTGTTTTTAAATCCCGATGATTTATATCACATCAAAACAGTTATGCGAATGGGTATTAATGATAAAATAGAAGTCGTTTATCAAGAAAAATTATATATTTGTAAATTAGATAAAAATTATAATGCAGTAATTGAAACAATTAGTAGTAGTAATATTAAAAAAAAGCAGTATGTTTTGTGTGTTCCTATTTTACAAGAACAAAAAATGTCTTTTATTTTGCAAAAAGCAACTGAATTAGGAATTGATTTAATAGTTCCTATTTTAACGACAAGAAGTATGGTAAAAATAGATGGGAAAGAAACTAAAAAAATTGAGCGTTGGCGTCGTATTTGTAAAGAGGCAAGTGAACAATCAAAAAGATTAACTATTCCTAAAATAGTTGAAGTAAAAAAAATAAATGAATTAGATATGGCGGGTTTGAAAATTGTTTGTAGTACCAAAGAAAAAAATAATACTTTAAAAAAAGTATTAAAAAATAATTTAAAATGTGATAAAATAATAATGGTTGTCGGTCCAGAGGGAGGATTAACGGAAAATGAAGAACAAAGTTTAATCGAACTTGGCTTTATTCCTGTATCATTAGGTGATAATATTCTTCGTGTCGAAACCGTTCCACTTTATTTACTTAGTATTTTAAATTATGAGATGGAGTGATTGTTATGGATTTAATTATAAATAATATTTTAGCTTATAAATATGTATATATTGGATTATTAGCTTTACTTTTACTTGTAGTTATTTTGATTATCATATTTAAACCAAAAAAAATAAAACCTATTGAAACTAGAATTGACGATGAACCTAAAAAAAACGAAAAAACAGAAATCGAACAAGTGATTGAAGCTTTGGAGGATAATACTGAAAGAAGACCAATGACTACTTTTGAAGAAGAACAAGAAGCAAATGCTATTATTAGTTATCAAGAATTGGTACAAGCTGTCAATGAAAAACGAGCACGTTTAGAAAATTCAGAACTTCCTAAAAAGTTAGAACCAGAAATACCAGCTGAATTAATAGAAAATGTTGAAAAACCTACTCCAGAGACACCTAAGTTTAAAAATAGTGAATTTATTTCTCCAATATTTGGCAAAGATAGTAACAATGATAACTTTTTAAAAGAATTGAAAGACTTTAGAAACAATTTATGAAATATTATATTATTAATTTGGGCTGTAAAGTAAATGCTTATGAAGCAAAAGTCATGAGTGATTTACTTACTAATGCTGGATTTATAAAAGGAAGTATTGATGACTCTGATATATATGTTGTCAATACTTGTTTTGTTACTAATGTTGCTGAACATAAATCATTTCAAATGATTAGGAAAGCGATTAAACATCATCCTAAATTAGTTATTGTTTGTGGTTGTTTATCACAAATGAAGGAAAAAGAAGTATTATCTTTAGATGGTGTTGATATTGTTTTAGGAAATAAGGATAAAAGTAAAATAATTGATTATATTAATAACTATAAGAATAAAATAAGCAAAATTTATGATTTATCCAATACGGAATTTGAAGATATGCAATTAAATAATTTTGATAAAACAAGAGCTTTTGTTAAAATTCAGGATGGTTGTAATAATTTTTGTTCTTATTGTATTATACCTTATACAAGAGGTAATGTTCGAAGTAAGAAAAAAGAAGATGTTATTAATGAGATTAAAAATTTAATTAATTATGGTCATAAAGAAATTGTTTTAACTGGTATTCATACTGGTAATTATCACGATTCTAATTATGATTTTGCCGATCTTTTAAGTGATATTGTTAAAATACCTAATTTAAAAAGATTAAGAATTTCATCAATTGAAATTACAGAAATAAATGATCGAGTAATTGATATTATTAAAAACAATAGTGTTTTAGTTGATCACATGCATATTCCTTTACAATCTGGTTCTAATACTATTTTAAATTTAATGAATCGTAAATATGATATTGATTATTTTATTAATAAAATAAATAAATTAAGAAGTATTAGACCAACAATTTCAATAACAACTGATGTAATTGTAGGTTTTCCTTATGAAACTGAAGAATTATTTAATGAAACAATTAATAATATTAAAAAGATTAATTTTTCTAAATTGCATGTTTTTCCTTATTCTATCCGGGAAGGAACTAAAGCTAGTCTAATGGATAACCAAGTTCCAGAAAATATAAAGAAAGAACGTGCTAGAAAATTATTAGATTTATCAAAACAATTAGAAATAAATTATATCAATAATTTTATTGGCCAATATTTAGAGTTTATTCCTGAAACATATAAAGATGGTTATTTATATGGACATACTGGTAATTATTTGTCAATTAAAGTTTTAGGTGACAAGAGTTTATTAAATAAGGTAATCAGAGTAAAAATTGAACAGTTAAATTATCCTTATTGCTTGTCTAGTATTTGTCAAGAAACTGTTGACATAAAATAAATCTTGTACTATACTTAAAGTAGGTGATGATTATGAAGTATTCTTTACAAAGGAAAAGTTATGTTCAAGTTATATCAGAAAATTTTTCTGACACTATTAAAAGTTTTGGTGCTTTTGTTGGTTGTAGTTCATTAACAGGGATAACTTATGGAATTGTTAGAAACTTCGAATTAGCTTCACAACGTACAGGAGTTATTGAAGATAATGGTGGTATTATACCAATTATGTTTTTCTTTCTTTCAGCATATTATGCTAAACAAGTATATAATAACTTTAAAAAAGAACGTACACGAGTTCATCAGTTAGCCTTAGAAATCGATAAAGAACGAGCTAAAAGGAAAGAAGAACAAAAAAAATCGATGGAAGGATTTATCACTCCTGATCAAGCATTTAATTTAGAAATGCAAAAAATGCTTGATAAAGGTGAGCCTATAGTTGAATTACAAAGATATCGTGATATTTTAACTAGTGGTAGTTCTGAACAAAGAGAAGGAACTACTGCTGGTAAAAGAAAATCTCTTAACAATGGAATATTTAAATCAACTGATACATATTAAAAATATATTCTTTGTTAAATAGTATTGATAAAAATTAATGATAATATTAACAAATTATCTTTTTTATATACTAGGAAAGTGCTTTACCATTAATGGGAGCAATCACATTAGTAGCAATTAGTGTAGTTCTTACAGTGATTGCCGGACTAATACCAGCTAAGATGACTAGCCATAAAGATCCAGTTGTGGCTTTAAGAACAGAATAACATCAAAAAAGATGTTATTTTTTTAATAATTATTTGGAAAAATTGTCAAATAATGGTAAAATAGTGGCAGAAAGGGACGGAAAAATGAATTTTGATGATAAATTAATAAAACAAATTACGGAAACTGCCTATCTAAATGAAGAAAATAGTTATCGCTATCGACCGATTATGCGTTTTTTCTATTATCAATATGAACAAGCTAATAACTGGTTATTTAAAGAAGACATATATGAACAATTAAAAGATAAAATTCCTAATTATACTTTAGAAGATTGTCAAAGAGATTTAGATTTTTTAGTAGCAAAGTTATCCTTGACTACTGTTCAAGATATTGAAAATGCTAATACAATTGATAAATTTAAATATAAAAATTATCGCTATCAAATGACCGATTATGCGATTGAAATCGAAAGAATGACAATCAATTTAGAAGAGATGGAAGTTAAAGTATCTTCATTAGAGCCAAGATTATTCGAAAGAATAAAAAATATTTTAGCCAAACTAACAAAGCCTCAAGAATATGACGAAAGCAAATTATACGAATTATGGAGCGATTTGATTCAAGATTTTAAAAATCTAAACCAAAGTTATCAAGATTTTTTAAAAAAATTTAATGAACCAAAAACCGAAGAATTATTACAAAGTACTTTATTTATTGAACATAAAAATAGATTGATAAAATATTTAGAAGATTTTATTAAAGAATATCTAAAATACAGTAGTCAAATAAGTCAAATATTAGTACAAATTGATGAAGAAAAAATTAATTTTCTGATGGATAGCTTAATAAATTATCAAAAAAAAGCGCCTAAATTGAGACCGGATTTTGACTTTGACTATTTAAGAAAAACCAATTATGGTAAATTTATCAGCTTAAAAAAATGGTTTTATAACGAGTTTGGCATCAGTGAAGGCGAACGATTATTACAAGCAACTAATCGGATTATTGCCAAAATAACCAAATATGCCGCTAATTTAATCGAACTACATGGCAACATGATTCATCGAAAAGAAGAATACAAGCATCTATGTTATCTATTTGACAATATTTATGACTTAAATAAAGCAAATGAACTTGCTAGTACTGTAATCGGTGTTACTACGATAAGACATTTTAAAGGAATTAGTAATTTAATGACTGATTCAATTATTCCTAGTTATGATGTCGAACCAATATTAATAAATATTGAGCCGATGCGAAGAAGAGAAAGAATTAATAGAGAAAGAGAAATTATCAAAGATAAAACCTTAGAAAAAGAAAAATTATTAAAAGAATATTTAGAAAACGAAAAAAAAGAAAGAGAAGCACTAAAAAAATTTATTAAACAGCAAAAAATTACTTTAATTGGTGAAGTGAAATTAAGTTTTGAAGAAAGAAGATTTTTATTTAAAATATTAGAAAAAATCGATAAATTAGAAAAAAATGTTTTATTAAAAGGTGTCGATCCGGTTTTTGGTTATGGCTATAACTTAATCATTAAAGATGATATTTGTAAGATAAAATGTAGTGATGGCGATTTTTTAATGAATGAATTAATAATAGAATTTGAAGGTGATATAAGTGGATAATATTAGTAAAGAAATGGATTTACTTTTAAATAATTTTTGGATTACTAAAGATAAAAAAAGAGAAGAATATTATTTTTTAAAACAAAACCAACACAAAATCAAAGATTTTGTCAATAAAAATTTAGGAAATAAATTAATTATCCACGATCGTTTCATTAAATTGGAAAAAATTCCTGCAAAACCTAATATTAATATGGGAATTGCTAGTTTCCAAAGTCCTCTTGATTATGTTTTATTATTTTTACTATTACTATTTTTAGAGGATAAAACCAAAGGTGATCGCTTTATTTTATCGTCTTTGATCGAAAATATCAAAAGTATTGCTGTCACCTTACAATTAAATAATATTCCTGATTGGAACTTATCAAGTAATCGTAAAAGTTTAATTCGTGTTTTAAATTTTTTGGAAGAAAATTATATAATTATTTTAAATGAACGGCAAACGATTAAATTTGAAGATGATATTAATGCTGAAGCTTTATATGAAACAACTGGTTTAGCTAACTATCTTATTCCTGTTTTCGATACCGATATTAACAATTTCAATCAAGCAACTGATTTTTTAAAATATGAAGAAGAAAACATAAACTTTCAGGATATGCGAAGATATAAAGTATATCGCCATTTATTATATACTCCAGCCGCTCACAAAACCGATTTAACTAATTTAGAAGAAGATTATTTAAAAAAAATGCATAAAGTAATCGAAAACGAAATTAAAGAAAATATCGATATGGAAGTGGAAATTACAAAAAACTTAAGTTTAATTTATGCTCCCGAAAATACAATTCAAAAAGAATATTTTCCTAATACCAAAAAAATTAGTGATATTGTTTTACTTTTAAA
This sequence comes from uncultured Mycoplasmatota bacterium, assembly GCA_946491675.1. The sequence continues at coordinate 6,872 of CAMLYN010000013.1, forward strand.
TCAAGAAATTATTAATTTTGCCAAAGTAAATAATATTACTTTAGAAGAAGATGAAAGTTTTAAAATTTCTCAAAAAGATTTTAAGAAAATTATCGAAAGATTAAGACAAAATAAAAAAGAGTATTTTAGTAAAAATATTTTAGATTTAAGTTTTGAAAAATATTATCAAGAAATATTAAATGTTTTACTTAATTTCAATTTTATCAAAGAAAATATAGAAGAAGTTATTATTTTACCGACAATATATCGTTTTTTGGGTAAAACAGCAAAAACAAAAGAAACAAATGTAGTTCAATTAGAAATGGAGGTAACAAATGAGTAAAGTTACAAGAATTGGCTTAATTAATTTTTGGTTATATGATGATGAGGAATTTGATTTTTATGATGGTAAATTACTTTTAAGAGGAAGTAATGGAACTGGAAAATCAGTAACGATGCAATCATTCATTCCAGTTATTTTAGATGGCAACAAGAGTCCAGCTCGTTTAGATCCTTTTGGTGGTACCGATAAACATATGGAAGCCTATTTATTAGGAGGAATTGATAGTGAGCAAAAAGAAGAAGCAACAGCATATCTTTATATGGAAGTCTATTTTGCTGAAAAAGAAAAATATGTAACTATTGGAATGGGATTACACACTAAGAAAGGTCGACCAATTGATTTTTGGGGATTTGCCTTACAAGATGGAAGAAGAGTCGGCAAAGATATATTTCTTTATAAAAATCATCAAGAAAAAATACCGCTTACTAAAAATGAATTAAAAGCTATCTTAGGTTTAGAAAACATCTTAGTCGAAACAACTAAAGATTATAAAAAAATGGTTAATAATTTATTATTTGGTTTTCCCACTTTAGATTCTTATGATGAATTTATTAATGTTTTATTACAACTTCGGAGTCCTAAATTATCCAAAGAATATAAGCCAACTAAACTAATGAATATCTTAAATGGTGTTTTACAACCTTTAAGTGACGAAGATTTACGACCTCTATCCGATGCGATCGAAGAAATGGATAAAACCAAAGAAACAATCGAATCATTGGAAAATGATATCAAAAATATTTCTTATCTTTTAAAAAGTTATAATGCCTATAATGAAACGCATTTATATCGTAAAGCTTTCAACTATCTAACAAGATATAAAGAGAAAAATGATATTTCCAAAACGAAAAAACAAATTGAAGAAAATCTTAAAAATAAACAAATTCAATTAACTGAAGAAAGAAAAAAATTAGAGGAATTAGAAATTGAATTTAATCGTTTCCGAAGACAAAAAGAAAACTTAAATAGTAAAGACTTAGAATATCGAATTGCTAGATTACAAAACTTAAAAAACAATTGTCAAAAACAAGAAAATCAAAAAGAATCTTTGTTAGAAAATATCGAAAATAAAAAATCAAAGACTACGGATTTAAAAAATGAAATAAAAAAAGCCACTGATGAACTTACTAAAATAAGAAAAGAATGTGATGAAATAAAAGTTGAAATCAATGATTTATGTCAGCAAATAAAATTTTCTGAGCCAAGTATTGCTTTAAAAGATCTAAAAGAAAATATTACGACACCAATTGACTTTGCTAATCTTAATCTAAGAACCATCAATTATCAAAATAAACTAAAAAAATTAAAAGAAAAATTAAGTGTTAAAATTAGGTTTGAAGAACAATTAAACAATGAACAATTAGAATATGATCAGTTAACGAAAAATTATAATCAAAAAAGCGAAGATTTAGATCAAATTTGTGAAAAACAAAATCAAATTTTACGTGATTTAAAAGATAATATTTTATTATTAAATAAGAAAAATCAATTTCTAAAATTAAATTTAGATGAACAAAATGAACTATTTAATTATTTAAAAATTGACCAAATTGATAGTTATAATAAAGCTAAAAATCTTTATGAACGTATTGGTCAAAAATTTTATGACACATCGTTGAAAGAAAGCTTTGAACTGCAAAATAAAATTAATCGTCAAGGTGAAATTGTTGCTGAAGTAAAAAATATTCTAGAACAGCTTAAGAGCAATCCTGAAGAAGAATTAAAAATGACTGAGGAAGAAATGGAAACAAATAATTATTTAATAGAAAACAATATTCCTTATGCTTATTTTTATAAAGTCATTGATTTTAAAGATAATTTATCTGAAACAATAAAAGATAAATTAGAAGCGATTTTAATCTCTGCGGGATTACTGGGAGCTAAAATAATTTTAAATAAAGACAGAAACAAGTTAATTGGTCATCAAGGAATATTCTTATGTGCCACTAAAGAGAAAAAAATTAATTTAACTAAATATTTTAAAGCTGTTCCTAATGATAAGATTTCCGTTGAAGAAATAAATAAAGTTTTAAAATCTATCAGTATAAATCCTAATGATGATATTTATATCGATGAAGATCTTTTTCAAATGGATACTTTAATCGGTTTTGCTAAAGAAAGTAAAGCAAAATATATAGGAATTTTAAAAAGACAAGAGGAAAGAAAAAGGAAAATTGAAGCAACAACCAAAAAATTACAAACCGAAGAAAATATTTTAAATACCTTAAATAGTTTACTTAATAAAAAACAATTATCCTTAGAAATAATTAGACAAGAAATAACTTTATTTCCTAGTGATGAAGAATTACAAATAAGCGAAAATCAAAAATTAGAAATCAATTTAAAAATCAAAGATATTTTAGAAAAAATGGCAATTAAAGAAAAATTAATTCAAAATTTGGTAGAAAAAATCGAAGTTATTTTTAAAGAATTAGTTAACTTAAAACAAGATGTTACTTTACCTTTACAGTTAGATAGTATCGAAGAAGCAATTGAAGATACAAATAATTTAATTAATCGTTTAAATGATTTGAAAAATACTATAGTTACCTATTTAGCAAAGCAAGAAACATTAAACCTTAAACAAGAACAAATTATAGAAATGCAAAATGATATATCTAATATCATCGCTGATTTAAATGAATTAGAATTAGAAATAAAAAAGAATCAAAAAGAAATCGAGGATTTAGAAGCTATTTTAAATACTGATGAGTATCGAAACCTTGTTGATGTATTAGAAAAAATTGAACAAAAATTAACAGAAATACCTAAGGAAAAAGAAAAAATTCAAAAAAATATTGGCTCATTAGAAGCGGAAATTAGTAATTTGAATGATAATATTAATTTAACTTTAAAAGAGGAAGAGACAGAAGCCAAATTGCTACAACTTCACGAAAAATTTTTACTTCAAGAATATAATTTAGGATATGTAAAAATAAACAATGATAATGATTCTTATAATTTAGCTAAAAAAATATTAGAGCAATTAAATAGTCGTAAAGATGCTGATATTGGTAATATCACTAGCAACTTTGTTGAAGCCTATACTAAATATAAATTAGAATTAAATGAATATCATTTAAAAAGAGTTACTTTATTTAATGAAACTGATGACGAAGAATATAAGCAATATTATGAAAACAATCAAAGAGATGATTTTCAAACTTTATATCGAGGTAAACCTTTAAATATCATTCAACTTCAAGAAGCCTTAGAGCAAGCAAAAGAAGAAAATAACTTGATTATGAACGAACAAGATCGCAAACTTTTCGAAGAAATATTATTAAAAACAATTGGTGACAAAATCAAAAATAGAATTAAAAATAGTAAAGAATGGGTAAAACAAATTAATCAAATTATGACAGATATGCAAAAAGGAAGTGCTTTATCATTTAACTTAGAATGGCGTAATAAAGAAGCTTATGATATAGATGAACTAGACACTAAAGAGTTAGTACGAATTTTTCAAATGGAGGCCAATTTAGTAAGACCTGAGGATTCTAACAAGTTAATCAAACATTTTCGTTCAAAATTAAAAAAAGCAATGGAATATTCCAAAGATACTTTGTCATATGCTAATATTATCTTTGATGTATTAGATTATCGTAATTGGTTTGAATTTAAAATGACATATCAGAGAACTGGTGAAAGCAAAAGAGAATTAACTGATAAAGTGTTTTCTGTTTTCAGTGGAGGAGAAAAAGCTAAAACTATGTATATTCCATTATTTGCTGCAGTTTCTGCTAAATTAATGGATGCTCATGAAGACACTTTGCGACTAATTGCTTTAGACGAAGCTTTTGCAGGGGTTGATGAAATTAATATTAAAGAAATGTTTGGTATTATGAATTCTTTAGAATTGGATTATATTTTAACTAGCCAGTCATTGTGGGGAGATTATGGTGTCATCAAAGATTTAGCGATTGCTAATTTAATTCGTCCGAAAAATTCGCAAGTAGTTGGTGTTCAGCGATATCGTTGGAATGGAAAAGAACGGCAAATAATACTAGATAAGGAAATTAATAATGACACTATCACAATATTTTAAAAACAAGCCAGGATTTCAACGACTATTTAGAAAATTAAAAGAAAAATACATTTCTTTAAATCGCTTTTCTGGCAGTGTAAAATTAGAAAACATTAGTGAAGAAGAAGCCCAAGCATTTAATCAGTTTTTTAACAAAAACTATCGACCTCATACAACTGTGACCATCAAATTTTCAGACATTAATAAAATCTTAAAACAATCAAAATATGATAATTTTACTTGGGAAGAATTATTTAAAGAATATTTTAATGAAAAAGTAATTACCAAAAAAATGCAAAAAGAAAGTTTAATATTAGAAAGAAAAAAATATTTAAGTTCAATAAAAAAAAGATTTACAGATGATGAAAAAATATTTTTTGAAATCGTTTTAAATAACAAAGAATTAACTAGAATAATTTACTTAAGATATCAAAGAAATAAAGACACTTTAAGTGATGATTTATTTTGGCTAATTAAATTAGCTTATAACTTAGATAAATATATTCCCACCTCTTTAGTAATGTTGGCAAGCATGACAGGCAATCCGCACTTTTTAGATGCCAATACCCAAAATTATACTTTATTTTTAAAATTATTAGCACTTATCAGAAACATTGATGAGCCTAAAACTACATTTGAAAAGCATAATTTCTTAAAACAAAATGGTATTTTTATCGATGATATTTCTAATTTTGTTATTACATATAAACTAAATAGTGATTCTTATTTAGTCAATGCTTTTGAAAAACAAAATCAAATTTTAAATTTATGTTTAGCTAATTTGGTAGAAATTAAAAATCTTGATACCAAAATAAAAAAAGTTTTTGTCTTTGAAAACCCATCTTTATTAAATGCTCTTAAAGATTTAAATGTTCCGATTGTTATAACTTATGGCGTCCCCAATCAATGTGTCTATACTGTCTTAGAAATGTTAAATAATAGTGGCAATAAAATTTACTATAATGGTGATTTTGATCCTGAAGGATTAATAATTGCTCATAAATTAAAAGAAAAAATTCCTAATTTAACTTTATTTTGTTATGATAAAATTGATTATCAAAATGCATTATCTAAAGAAGATATTTCACCTACTAGACTAACTAAATTAGACTTAGTAAACGATCAAAATTTGAAAATCATAAAAGATTTGTTACTAAAGACAAAAAAATCGGGTTATCAAGAAAACAATATGACAAGAGTAAGAGAATATATAAATAAAATAATTAAAGAAGAAAGGAAAAACAATGTTAGTTAATGAATTAAGAGAAGTAATAAAAAAATATAATGATAGAGAAAAAGATAAAATTATTGTCGAATTATATAAAAGAATTCCTAAAAAAATAAAAGAAAATTATGAAATCGATAATTACATTATCAATTTAGAACAAAATTTAGAAAGTAAACCTAAAAAAGAAGAGTATATTTCGTTTGAACAACTAGAAAAAGAAGTCGAATACTTTTTAATGTGTGCTGAAAATGATTGGTATGCTAGTCCTAATAAAATAATTCCCAAAAAAGAACGCTCTAAATGGCGCTTTAAAGTAAAAAAATATTATAAAGAATTAACTAGTATCGATCCAAATACAGAGGATGGTCGTAAAGCCACAGAACTGTTACGTCAAATTTTTGAAATATTAAGTTTGGGAACACATTATTTAAAATTCTCTAATTGGGATACTTTTAAAGCAATTCAGATTTCACAGCCAGATTTTTTTGAAATTATCGTTAAACGAAAATTAATGGAAGGTTTTTCAAAACAAAATATTGCATATTGTGTTGATTTACTAGATGTCGAAAAAGATCCTTATATTATATTTGAAGATTTATTATCTGTTTTTATTAGTAATTTAAAAACAAATGACATGAAATATATTGCTATAGAACTTATTGAAGAAAAAATAGAAGCTTACTATATAAAGTTGCAAACTTTAAAAAAAGAAAAAAGAAAAACTTATTATGTGATAGAATCAATCAATGATTTTACTAAGGCAGCGTTTTACATTTATTTAGGATTATATGAAACGGAAACAGGAATTAAGTTTTATCACAAATATTATATTGAAACAGATCAAGAAGTTAAAGAATATATTTTGTTAGAAATATTAGATGAATTTAATTTAGATAGCATATGGATAGATGAATATGAAAAAAAATTAGGCAAGATTGATTATCGTGATACCTTAAAAGAAGAATATATCAATAAAAAGTCAAAAAACAAATAATTTTTGACTTTTTTCATCTAAAAAAGGAAATGACCAATTTTGATGTATATAACTAGTAGGAGGAGAAAACATGAATGGCTATTCTAATGAAATGGATTTTTTCAATCATCTAAATGGACATAAAGTAAAAAACTTAAATAGTATGCTTATAGAACTAATTGAAACAATCTAGGTAGTCAGTTTAGGGAAATATTGTTTTATTATAATTAATAATTCTTCTAACGGATTAACAGTATTTTTTAATTCTCTTCTCATTTTTCTTGTTATTCTCTTTTTTATAATTCCAACCACCTTTATTATATTTATTATATCAAAAAATCATTGCGAAAAAAATTTATTCTATTTTACTGTTATAGAATCCTAAAGATAGATTTTTCTATCTTTTTTTGATATAATTAGATAGGTGTTTAATCTATGAAATTATATATTAAAGGAAATTATCGTAAAACTATTTTTTCATCTAGTAAAGGCTATGTAATTGGTCTTTTTAAAGTTAGAGAAACAAATGATGAAGAAATGAAATTATATATTAATAAATCTGTAACTTTTACTGGATATTTTCACGAATTAAATGAAGATGATATGTATTGTTTTTATGGTGAGACTGTCGATCATTCTAAATATGGCATTCAATTTCAAGTAAGTGATTATGAAAGATTAAAACCTGAAGATGAAGATGGTTTGATTGCTTTTTTAGCTAGTGATTTATTTAAAGGAGTCGGCGTTAATTTGGCTAAATCGATAGTTGATACTTTAGGAAAAAACGTTTTAGATGAGATTTTAAAAGATGAAAGTTGTCTTTTATTAGTTCCAAAAATGACATCTAAAAAGGCTCATAAAATTTACGAAACATTATCAAAATATGAAGAAAGTCACCAAATGATTGTCTACTTAACTGATTTAGGTTTTAATATGAAAGATGCTTTAGATATTTATAACATTTATAAAAAAGATACAATTGCTAATATTGAACACAATCCTTATAAATTAATTGATGACGCTAATGTTAATTTTGTTAAAGTTGATGAAATAGCTTTAAAATTAAATGTTGAAATGTATGATGAAAGAAGAATTAAAGCTTGTATAATTTATATCATGAATAAAATTCTTTTTACTAATAGTGATACTTATTTAATTTATGATGAAATTGTTGAAGGTGTTTTTAATTATTTAAAAATTGATTTAGATATTGATGAATTTGATTTGCTATTAAAAGAATTAATCGATGAAAATAAAATTATTTTATTAGGTGATAAATACTATTTAAAAGATATGTACGATTCAGAAATTAATGTTGTAAAAGAAATAAGCTATTTAATTAATCATAGTATTTCTAAAAAAAATATTGATGAAAGTATAAATGAATTAGAAATAGCTAATAATATTAAATATAATGATAAACAAAAAGAAGCAATTAAAAAATCTTTAGAAAATAATATTACAATAATTACTGGTGGACCAGGAACTGGTAAAACAACGATTATAAAAGCTATTTGTGAATTATATATGCAAATAAATAAATTAGATTTTGAAGAAGCTAGTGAAAAAATTGCTTTATTAGCTCCAACTGGTCGAGCAAGTAAGAGAATGAGTGAATCAACTTTACTACCTGCTAGTACTATTCATCGTTTTTTAAAATGGAATAAAGAAACTAATGAATTTTTAATTAATGAATATAATAAAGCATTTCAAAATTTAATCATTATTGATGAAGTTAGTATGATTGATTTAAAATTATTAGATAGTTTATTTAGAGGGTTAACTAGAAATATAAAATTAGTTTTAGTTGGTGATCATCATCAATTACCTTCAGTTGGACCTGGTAATATCTTAAAAGATTTAATTGAAAGTGATTTAATTGATACAATTTATCTTGATACTTTATATCGTCAAGATGAAAATTCTTATATTCCAACTTTAGCACAAGAAATTAAAAATAATGAATTAAGTGAGAATTTTTTAGAAACAAAAAGTGATTATACATTTTTAAAATGTAATAGTTTAGCAATTAAAGAAAATTTAAAAAATTTATGTAGACAGCTAGTTGATAAAGGTTATGATTATAAACGAGTTCAAATAATGGCACCAATGTATGCTGGAATTAATGGAATTGATAATTTAAACAAACAATTACAAGAAGTGTTTAATCCTAGTGATAATACTAAAAATGAAATAAAATATGGCGACGTTATTTATCGGGAAAATGATAAAGTTTTACAGTTAGTCAATTTGCCAGAAGAAAATATCTATAATGGAGATATTGGTGTCATTAAAAATATTTTAAAAATTGAACGAAAAACTTTTATTTATATTGATTTTGATGGTAATTTAGTTAAATATGAAAGTAAAGATTTAAATAAAATAACTCATGGTTTTATTATTTCGATTCATAAGTCTCAAGGAAGTGAGTTTGAATTAATTGTTATGCCAATATGTAATAGTTATAAAAGAATGTTATATCGTAAATTAATCTATACAGGAATTACAAGAGCTAAAAAGAAATTAATTTTAATTGGTGAACCTAATGCTTTTGTTTATGCCGTTAATAATAACAATGAGATTGTTCGTAAAACTAACCTTTTAGAACAGTTAAAGAATAATATTTTAAACAATGGTTAAAATAAAAATGTATGTTTATACATACCTTCATTTTTTCTATTTAAAGAGGTG